>JANXLP010000367.1 GCA_025355125.1 Opitutaceae bacterium
CCCAGTTGCCGAAGGTCGCGTTCTGGTTGGCGCCGGTGGTCGGATTCACGATCGTCGTGTTGCCGCCGGGACCTACGTAGGACCAGATGGACTGCGTGCCGACATCGTAGTTCTTGCGGCTTTCCTCGTTCCACTTGCCGCCAGTTTTGAGGACGGTAGGGAACCGGCGGAAAGGCAACACCCAGCGGCCGTTCAACTGGCCGTTCCAGATCTCAGTCTCCCAAGTGCGACCGGAGTTGGCCGCCCGGGTGCCGCCCGCACGGGTATCGGTGCTCGTGAAGCTCTTCAGGTCGAACCAATCGGCGCCAGAGGTCTGCTGGATCTTCCACTCCCACGATTCGGCATGGGGGCGCGTGGCAACCCAGTTGCTCGCGACGCCGCCGCCCTCGGATTCGCTGAAGCCACGCTCGAGCGCCTCGTAGTTGTTGACGGATTTGGAGAAGGTGAAAGCGCCGTCGAACACGAAGGCGTTGATCTTGTATTCAAACTTCGGCGCGAACGTGCGCGTGTAGGTGAGTTTGGAGGACGATCCGCCGCCGTTGTTGAGCGTGGGCACCGTGTTGGTGGTCGTGCGGTTGCTGCCGACTGTGAGCACGCCGTCACCTCCGACCCGAGAGCGCCCGTTGTTGGTGTTGGCGTTGTTGTTGGCCGCGATGAAGGTGAAATTGCGGTTCCAGAATTCGCCGTCGGTGTAGGTGTAGATCGCGTTCAACGAGAGGACGAGGCGCGGCGTGGCCTTAAAATCCGCCGTCAGCAGGAGCGCGTCTTTCAGGATGATTTTGGGGCCGTCCTTAAAATCGATCTGCCGGATGACATGCGGCCGCGTATCGCCCAGCGCCGGGTTGGCGACCCGGTTGTAATCCATGCTCACCTGATACTGTTCGGTGTAGGAATTGGCGCGGCTGGCACTGAAGAGAATGCCGAGGCGCTGGTTCATGAACGCCTCCGAGTATTCGAAAGAGTAATTCGGTGCCCACTTGTATTGTTTGCTGTCGCGGGGACCCTCGGTCTTTCGAAGCGTGAATTCCTCATCGTTGAAATTGATGCTGGTGCTCACCCCCACCCGGCGGCCTTTGCGCTCGAAGGCGCGGCGGGTTTTCATGTTGATCGTGCCGGCGGGGGAATCGGCGTCGGATTCCGCGCTGGTGGTGCGGCTGATCTCGATCGACTCAATGGAGGTGATGGAGAACCCCTCGAAGCTCGTCGCGCGCGAGGCCTCGCCACCCCCGCGATTGGCATCGGCGCTGGCGGTGCGAACACCGTCGAACGATACGCCCACATACTGGCTGTCCATGCCCCCGAGCCGTGGACCGCGCGCCTCGGACTCGACGTAGTCGAGATCGACTCCGGGCAGATATTTCAGGAACTCACCCACGTTGCCGTCGGTGACGTCGCCAAAAATGTCGGACGAAACCGAGGTGGTGATATCCATGTTGCGCCGCTGGGCCATGATCGCCTTGGCGTTGCCCTCGCGTTCGCTGGAAACGCTAAACGCGGTCAGCCGCACGATACCGTCCTTCGAGGTGGCGGGCGCTTTGGCATCCGAACTCGCGAGATTGATCTCCCTCACGGCCGGCTGTCCGGTCGTCACAGTGAACGCGTCTTTGTAAGTCGTGTAGCCGGCGAACTGGACCGTCAACGCTACCGGGCCGGCGGGGATGTTGGTGAATCGGAAGGAGCCGTCGCTCTCAGTGAAATCAACTTGGTTGGTGCCCTCGAGGCGCACCTCGGCATTGCGCACATACTCTTTCGACACCGGGTTATAAACCCGACCCTGGATGCTGCCCATTGCAGGGGTCTGCGCCCGTGCAGCCGGCGTCAGAGTGAGGGTTAGGCTTAGGATAAAGAACGCAAAAGTGGCGGGCCGGCGGAGAATCGTGGAGGTAGGCATGGGGTGGGTAAAGCAGTGGCTGGTGGTCGCAGGGCGGCGCACCATTGGGGTCGATGCGACATGCATCGCAATGGAGTCGTTGGGCGAATTCCCTCGGTTACAGGGAAGCGAGGAGCACAAGCGGCCGAGGGAGTGCGGGGACGTTGCGGGCGGAACCTACAACGCGTGGGGTTTAGATGTAAGCGGACTGTCTCGCCGGATTCTTCCGACACAAGTCGGCGCGCCTTACATTTTTGTAAGGTATGCAACCTCAGAGCCTCCGAAACCGTCGTGCGGCGCATGTTTCTGGGTTCCGGACCCATTCTCCCAATTTATCTTTTCCCATCCGGGGCGCCCCCCGCAGTTTATCTGGTGTGAAAAATTTACCCCGCCACGCATCCCCGGCCGCGATACCGATCTCCGGCTAAGGGAGATCGAGCCGATTTGATCGCCCAAAAGCTGCGGCTACCGTAGTCGCTGGAGCGGCTTGCTTCGGAGCAGACCTGCACCGTGGCGCACTCACCGCGCGGCCCGACGACATGGATCAACAGCCCGTCATCCGGTCAGTTTACGCGCAAACGATTCCTCAAATTTCGTTGCCCTACACCATCGTCAGTAACCGTTGCCGTCAGTTTCCCCCCCTCCGCACGCTCGCAAAGCCTGACCTAAATGTCAGGTGGTCCTGTTAGAAATTCACCGTGCCGTGCCTAAGCTGAAATGATGTTACGGATCACGTTCTCGCTCGTTACCGCGCTGCTCCTCAGCGCCGGTGGCCTCCGCGCGCAGACGTGGGACGGCGGCGGCACGAACAATAATTGGAGCACCAAAAACAACTGGAATCCCAACACCAACCCGTCGTTCAACAACTCCACCGACCTCACGTTCACCGGCAGCGTCCGCACCACGCCCGACATGAACGGTAATCGCA
This sequence comes from Opitutaceae bacterium, assembly GCA_025355125.1. Classification (GTDB taxonomy): domain Bacteria; phylum Verrucomicrobiota; class Verrucomicrobiia; order Opitutales; family Opitutaceae; genus Tous-C4FEB. Next base: position 2,799 of record JANXLP010000367.1, read on the forward strand.
CCGTCAACGCCATCACCTTCGCCGCGGGCGCCGCCAGCTTCTCTCTCACCGGCGCCAACGGCTCCAACAACGAGACGCTCACCTTCAACGGCACCGGCGGCGGCATCACCCAAAGCTCCGCCAACGACCAGTCGCTGCTGATGAACCGCATCCGCATCACCTCCTCAGCCGCCGCGATCCAGATCACCGGCGCGGGTAACCTCCTCCTCGGCGACGGCTCCGCCACTTCGGGCCAGCTCTACGGCGCCGGCGACCTCACCAAGACC
>JANXLP010000372.1 GCA_025355125.1 Opitutaceae bacterium
CCCCCCCCCCGCTACTCGCTACTTCCCCATGATCCTCTTCCTCCGCATCCTCTTCATAGTCGTGCTGAGCTCGATGCTGGCCGTCACCAGTTGGGCGAGCTATCAGTGCCCGCTCTTCGACGTCCCGCGCGATGTCGCCACGCATCCGTGGTTCATCGCCACCCTCTTCGACGCCTACTGGGGCTTCATCACCTTCTTCGTCTGGGTTGCCTATAAACAGACGACCCTCCTCGCCCGCATCGCCTGGTTCATCGCCATCATGCTCCTCGGCAACATCGCGATGGCCGCCTTCTGCCTCTCCGAACTCTTCCACGTCCCGCTCAACACCAAACTCTCCGCCGTCCTCACCGTGCGCAACTCCGGTCCCGGTGCCCTCGGCCTCGCCCTCGCCGCCTTGGGCGTTGCCGTGCTTGCCCTCGCTTAACAGCGTCCGCGGCGTGGCTGAACCAACTCCCGCAACCTCTCCCGATCTCGCCGTCCCCACGACGCCCGCCCGCACCTTCTGGCAACGCCGCGTGCGCGACCCCATCGTCGCCCAGCTCACCCAAGGCATCACCCCGGAAAAGATCGCCCTCACCGTCGCCATCGGCAGTTGCGTCGCCCTCTTCCCGATCCTCGGCACCACCACCCTCCTCTGCTTCCTCGTCGCATTCCTGCTGCGCCTCAATCAGCCCATCATTCAGCTCATCAACCAGGCCCTCTGGCCCGTCCACGTCCCCGCGATTTTCGGCTGCGTGAAACTCGGTGAACTCATCATCGGGACCACCCACGTTCATTTTAACCTGCGTCACATGCATGAGCTTTTCTGGAAAAGTCCCGCCGCCTTCTTCCAGGAATTCGGCGCCACCGCCCTCCACGCCATCGTGGGCTGGGCCATCGTCGCCCCCGTTTATATCACCGCCATTTATTTCATCACGCTGCCGATCGTGCGCGCCGTCACCCGCCTGAAAGCCGAGGCCGCCGCCAAAGCCGCCGCCCTCCATCCCGAGCACCCGATCCCCTGAATCTCCGTTCAGCCCAGCAAAGCCAAAGCCCGCGACCCGCACCCAAACCCGGAACCCGAAACCCCAAAACCCGGAACCCTCCTCATGTCCGCCCTCCTCCTCATCGCCCTCGCCCTCGCCAGCCTCTGCGCGCTCTTCGCCGCGCTCTACGCCGTCGCGCGCCGTTTCGACAACTACGGCATCGTGGATATCGCCTGGTCCTACGCCTTCGGCCTGCTCGCCCTCTTCTACGCCGCCCTCGCCCCCGGCTGGCCCGTCCGCCGCGCGCTCATCGCCTCTCTCGCGATCATCTGGAGCCTCCGCCTCGGCACCCATCTCGCCGTCCGCGTCCTCGGTCATCATCCCGTCGAAGACGGCCGCTACGTCCAACTCCGCAAAGACTGGGCCGCCAACTTCGTCTCAAAAATGTTTTGGTTTTTCCAAATGCAGGCCGCCTCCGTCGTCCTCCTCGGCGCCGCGTTTCTCATCATCGCGCTCAACCCCGCGCCCACCCTCCATCCGCTCGAAATCGCCGGCGCGCTCCTCTGGCTCATCGCCATCAGCGGCGAAGCCCTCGCCGACGCCCAACTCGCCGCCTTCAAAAAAAATCCCGCCAACAAAGGCCGAGTCTGCGCCGTCGGCCTCTGGCACACCAGCCGTCACCCCAACTACTTTTTCGAGTGGCTCATCTGGGTATCCTATTTCGTTTTCGCCCTTGCCTCGCCCCACGGTTGGGTCGCCGTCATCGGCCCCGCGAGCATCCTTTTTCTCCTCCTGCGCGTAACAGGCATACCCATGACTGAAGAACAAAGCCTCCGCAGCCGAGGCGACGCCTACCGTCGCTACCAAGCCACCACGAGCGCCTTCATCCCATGGTTTCCCAAGCAGAAGTAGCGAGCATTCGCCCTCACTTCCGCCCATCACCTACTCGCTACCCGCTACTCACTACTCGCTACTTCACCATGCTCCACCTCCTCCCCGACTGGCTCCTGCGCATCGGCATCCGCCGCCTGCTTGCCCAGCGCATCCGCGACGAATCCGCGACCTACAATCGCGAAGCCTATGTCGCCGACCTCAAGACGCGTCCCCTCGCCGAGCAGACCGCCGCCGCCAACGAGCAGCACTACGAAGTCCCCACCCGCTTCTACCAACTCTCTCTCGGAAAAAACCTCAAATACTCCGGCTGCCTCTATCCCACCGGCAAAGAAACCCTCGACCAAGCCGAGGATGCCATGCTCGCCCTCTACGCCGAGCGCGCCCAACTCGCCGACGGCCAGACCATCCTCGAACTCGGCTGCGGCTGGGGTTCGCTCTGTCTCTATAACGCCGCGAAATTCCCGCGCTCCCGCATCACCGCCATCTCGAACTCCCGCACGCAGAAAGAGCACATCGACGCCGAGGCGAAAAAGCGCGGCCTCACCAACCTCACGATCATCACCGCCGACATTAACGTCTTCGACACCGCCCCCGCGCAGTTCGACCGCGTCGTCTCCGTCGAGATGTTTGAGCACCTGAAAAATTACCAGCTCCTCTTCCGCAACATCGCGCGCTGGCTCAAGCCCGGCGGCATGCTCTTCACGCACATCTTCACGCACCACCGCCTCAGCTACCACTTCGTCGCCCGCGATGCCTCCGATTGGATGAGCCGCTACTTTTTCACCGGTGGCCAGATTCCCTCGCACGACCTCTTCATGCAGTTCCAAGACGACCTCCAACTCGTCTCCGATTGGAAAGTAAACGGCCGCCACTACCAACAGACCGCCGAGCACTGGCTCCAAAACATGGACGCCCACCGCGCCGAGATTTACCCACTCTTCGTCCAAACCTATGGCGCTGAAAACGCGACCAAGTGGTGGGCCTACTGGCGCGTCTTCTACATGAGCTGCGCCGAACTCTGGGGCTACCGCGCCGGCGATGAATGGCTCGTGAGCCACTACCTCTTCCGCAAGTAGTCCGGCGAAGTAGCGCCGGCATCCTGCCGGCTCCGAAAAGTGGCTGCGGCATCCTGCCGCAGTCCCGTTCCCTCCCCGTAGCCGCGAGCGCCAGCGAGTGGTGCCCGCCCCTCCGTCATTGCGCGGAGCGCAGCGACGCGGCAATCCAGCTCGCTCCCTTGGCACAGAGCACTGCCCAACTTCGGCCCCTGCCGCCCGTTGACTTTCCCTATCTGTAATCCATGCCGCCCGACATGAAAACCAGCGAGCACGGTCCAGTCACCGTTCGGCGCAACCGAAAACGTTTGAGCCTTTCGGCGGATGCAAAACTTGTATTCGTCGCTTCGGATGATCGGCTCTTCCTTAAAAAATCTACTGCGCTCAAGCGCAAGGTCTGGGAGAAGAACTACGGTATTCTCAAAACTGACGGGCTTCGCACCGACGACATCATGCGTGAGCTGCGTGACCGGTGATCACTGCCCTCGACACCAATGTTCTCCTCGACGTCCGGGTGTCCGACCCGGTGTTTGGTGAAAAATCTCAACTGACTCTGATGGCCGCCGATGCCCGTGGTTCGCTTGTGATCTGCGAGGTGGTTTACGCCGAGCTAGCGTCACGTTTTGCCTCACCAACCGCTTTTGACAGCCGGCTCGACGAACTGGAAATCGAAGCGCGCCCCGTCACGCGCCCCGCCGCCTACGCCGCCGGTCAGGCTTGGCACCGTTATCGCCGGGCCGGCGGATCGCGCACCCGCATCATGGCCGATTTTCTGATCGGCGCGCACGCCGCGTTTGCCGCCGATCAATTCATCACCTGCGACCGTGGATTTTACCGCAGTCATTTCATCGAACTCACCATCGTCGATCCGTCGCTGACTTGAGCGGCCTGCATCCGTGCGCAATTTGCACTCGTAGTTTCCTTCATGCACGTCCTCCGCCGGCTCGCGCTCCTGCTTATCATCACCACCGCCGCCCTGCGCGCAGCGAGCGCGCCCGACGTCGCGCAACTCCTCTCCGACGCCCGCGCCGCCGAAACCAAACTCGATTCCCGCCGCGCCCTCGAGCTCTACCTCGCCGCCGACCGCGCCAAGCCCGACGACGCTGCAATCCTCCAAAAAATCGCCCGCCAGTATTCCGACCTCGTCACCGAACTCACCACCGACGACGACCGCCGCCGCTACGCGCAGACCGCCCTCGACTACTCCCTCCGCGCCGTCGCCCTCGCGCCGCAAAACCCCGAAAACGTCCTCTCCCTCGCCGTCTGCCACGGCAAGCTCGGCATCTACAGCGATACCAAAACCAAGATCCAATACTCGCGCCTCGTCCGCGAAGAAGCCGAACGTGCCCTCGCCCTCGATCCCAACTACGCCTGGGCCCACCACGTTCTCGGTCGCTGGCACTATGAAGTCGCCACCCTCAGCGGTCCCGCCCGTCTCTTCGTGAAACTCTTCTACGGCGGCCTCCCCGCCGCCTCCACCGCCGAAGCCGTGAACCACCTCCAACGCGCCGTCGCCCTCGACCCGAACGAACTCGCCCACCAACTCGAACTCGGCTTCGCCCTCGCCGCCGACGGCCAGAAGGAAAAAGCCCGCACCCAGTGGGAAAAAGGCCTCGCCCTCCCGTCGCGCGAAAAACACGACGACCTCGCCAAAACCCGCGCCCGCACCGCCCTCTCCTCGCTCTAACCTCGCTCCGAGGTAGGGCGCTTTATCCCTAAAGCGCCGCCACGCCTCGCCTCGATGCAGCCCGATGTCCCCATCGGGCTTTTCTATTTCCTCCTCCGCGCGAGATTCCCTGTTCGGTTTTCCTCCGACCGCCGTTAATCAGGTGTCACCCC
>JANXLP010000375.1 GCA_025355125.1 Opitutaceae bacterium
TCTGAGAGGGCGTCTAAAAAGGTAGGGTTGCCTGCGGCGGATCGAAAGTGGCACGGGCGTCCCGCCCGTGGGTTCGGAACATGGGCGGGACGCCCATGCCACGACGGACCAGATCGGAGACCTTTTTAGACGCCCTCTGAGGGAAGGGAGGTGGGGTCGGTTGACCTCCACCGAAACGGCTAAAGCCACGGCCCGGTCGTGCCGAGAACTAGGGTGAGCGCCATGCCATCCTACACCCCCACCGCCCTGTCCCGCGAATCCATCATCACGCTCGGCAGCAAACTCGCGCCTTCGGCCGTTGTGCTGGGCCGGTTGCGTGTGCTCATGCAGGCGGCCGATACTGATCTGGAGGAGATCGTTAATCTGATCCGCCTCGATCCGGCGCTCACGTTCCATGTGATCCGCATGAGCAACAGCATCCTTTTCGGCGTGCGCGAGCGCAACGATTCGCTGGAAAGCGCCGTGAGCCGCGTGGGTTACCGGAATGTTTACCAACTCGTGGGCCTCGCCGCCACGCATCAGGTCTGCCAGCGCGACCTCGTGGCCTACCGCCTCAAAGCCGGCCGGATGTGGGAAAACGCCGTGGCCACGGCCGCCGCGGCCGAGGTTTTGGCGTTGCCGGCGGGCATTGATCCCGGACTCGCCTACGCGACCGGGCTGCTGCGCACGGTCGGGCGCGTGATCATCGACGCGGTCGCCTGCGAAAAAGTTTATCCCGGTGAGGCCGAGTGGCCGCTGGTGGCGGATTGGGAGCGTGCGACGTTTGGCATCACCTCCACGGAGGTGACGGCGATGCTACTGGATCACTGGCGCTTCCCGGCTGAGTTGGTGGATGCGGTGCGGGTGCATCACGAACCATTTGCCGAGCCGGCGTCAAATGTGAGCGCGTGCGTGCTGAATCTCGCGTGCGGCGTCTCGGCGCGCTTCGGCTTGGATCTCCCGGGCGAGGTGAGCCACTGGCATCGCAGCGAGGCGAAGCTACTGCTCGCGGGAGTGACGGAGCAGGTGATCGAAGACTGCACCGAGAAAGCCTGGGCGCACTATCTCACGCTCTGCGCGAGCGTGGTGTGATACCAACGTCCCTTAATTTCTAGACGTTTGTCATTGCGAGGTGCGCGAAGCGCGCCGTGGCAATCCAGCTGGATTGCTGCGTCGCTACGCTTCTCGCAATGACCGTCTGTATATCAAAGGACGTTGGTATGATTACGAATTTCCCCGTCAGCACGCACCGGATTGTTTGTCACTTAATAGGTGACAAACTTTAAGCGCTTGGAAGGGAGGAGAAATCAAGTGTCACGTAATACGTGACACTTGATCGCGCGGCAGAAGGTTGTTGCGGCGGTGAATTTTTCACGCTTCCGGCGGCGTGAAGCCGCGGCGCATGACGTTTTCCACGATCACGCGGGGGAAGAGGAAGTTCTCCAGATAACCGGGGCCGCCGGCCTTCGTGCCGCCGCCGCTCATCTTGTAGCCGCCGAATGGGTGGCGCTCGACGATCGCGCCGGTGATGGCGCGGTTGAGGTAGACGTTGCCGCACTGGAGTTCGCGCTCGGCGCGCTCGAGGGCGCGCGGGCTGCGCGAGAAGAGGCCGCCGGTGAGCGCGTAGTCGGTGCCGTTGGCGACGGCGAAGGCTTCGTCGAGATCGCGGACTTTGATCACGGCAAAAACGGGGCCGAAGATTTCTTCGCGCGCGATGGCGTGCTCGGGCTTCACGTGGGTGAAGATCGTGGGCGGGATAAAATATCCGCCGCTGGCAACGACGGCGGGCGGGGGCACGGCCTGCCACGCGAGCTTGGCCTCGCGTTTGCCGGTCTCGATGAGGCCGAGGATTTTTTGCACGGCGTCGGCGTCGATCACGGGACCGACGACGGTGCCGGGAAGGGAAGGGTCGCCGACGGGGGTCGCGGCGGCGGCTTCGAGGAGGCGCGCGACGAATTTGTCGTGGATGTCTTCAAGCACGATGAGGCGCGAGAGCGCGGAGCATTTTTGTCCGGCGAAGCCGAAGGCGCTGGCGAGCGCGGCAGGGATGGCCTCGTCGAGGTCGGCGTCGTTGTCGATGATGAGGGCGTTTTTCCCGCCCATTTCGCAGACGACTTTTTTGAGGTTGGCCTGGCCGGGCGGAGTGCGGCCGGCGGTTTCCCAGATCTTGGTGCCGACGGCGCGTGAGCCGGTGAAGGCGATGAAATCAATTTTGGGATGAGCGACGAGATATGCGCCGATGTCTTCGCCATAGCCGGGAAGAAAATTGACCACTCCAGCGGGGAGGCCGGCGGCGATGAGGATATCCATGAACGCGGCGGCGATGACGGTGGTCTGCTCGGCGGGTTTCATGATGACGGTGTTTCCGGCGACGACGGGTGCGACGGTGAGGCCGCAGAGGATCGCGAGCGGGAAATTCCATGGGGCGATGACGACGCCGGTGCCGCGTGGCGTGTGGCGGAGGACGCAGCGTTCGCCGGGGACGGATTGGGTGATGGCGGGCGTGTCGAGGCGGCGCATCTCGACGGCGTAGTAGCGGCAGAAGTCGATGGCTTCGCTCACATCGCCGTCGGCTTCGAGCCAGGGTTTGCCGGCTTCAAGAATGAGGAGGGCATTCAGTTCCTGGCGGCGCGACTCCATGAGGTCGGCGGCGCGTTCGAGGATTTTTCCGCGCGCGTCGGCGGAGGTGTCGCGCCACGCGGGGAAGGCGGCGCGCGCGGCGGCGAGGGCGGCGTCGGCATCGGCGATGGTGGCTCGGGCCCAGTAGCCGATGATTTGAGTGGGACGCGCGGGATTGACGGAAGCGATGAGTTCGCGGTCGGGGATTTTTTTTCCGCCGATGATGAGCGGATGCTTTTGGCCGAGGCGGGCGCTGACCGCAGCGAGCGCGGTGCGGAGAGCGTCGCGGGCGGCGGGGCGGGTGAAGTCGGTATTGGGGGCGTTGCGGAAGATTGCCGATTGGCGATTGGCGACTGCCGATTGCGTGCGGTTTAGGGTATCGACGGGATTTTGAAGGAGCTGATCCTTCGTGGACTCGCCCATGTTTTTGGCGCGGAGAAAACCTTCGTTGCTCGTGTTTTCCAAGAGGCGGCGGACGAGGTAGGCCATGCCGGGCAAGAGTTCGCCGACCGGGCAGTATTCGCGGACGCGGTGGCCGCTCGCGAGCAGCGCGGTCTTGAGCTCGTCGGCCATGCCGTAGAGCGCTTGGAATTCGTAGGCGCGCGGGTCGATGCCGAGGCGGTTCCCTTGCGCGATGACGTGGGCGCAGGTGCGGACGTTGTGGGAGGCGAAGGCGGGCGTGATGACGTCGATGTTTTCGAGGAGGAGCAGGGAAAGTTTTTCGTAGTTGGCGTCGGACTCAGATTTTTTCGACCACACAGGAATCGGCCAGTCGCGTTGTTGAGCTATGATGGTCTCGTAGTCCCAGTAGGCGCCTTTCACGAGGCGGACGCCGATGGGGCGCGAGCGGGCGCGGGCCCAGGCGATGAGCTCGCGGAGATCGGCCTCGCAGTCGCGGAGGTAGGCTTGGATCGCGATACCGATCGTCGCCTGCGGCGACGACAGGCCGGAGGCGAGAGGCGTGGGGCGAGCGGCGAATTCCTCCTCTTCGAGGATGGATTTGAAGAGGGCGAGCGTGAGGGCCTTCAGCTTGTAGCTCTCCATGTCGAAGTTGATGAAGGCGCCGACGGCGGCGGCGCGGCGGAGGATGGCGCGGAGACGTGGTTTTAACGCGGCGACGGAATTCTCGGGATCGGCGGGGTGGACGTCGGGCGTGAGCGCGGAGATCTTTACGGAGAGGTTGAGGCGGGGGAGTGGGCCGCGGGCGGTGACGTCGCTGAAGCAGGGCTCGGAATTTTTCGCGTAGTAGGCGGAGACGGAGCCGAGGATTTCGAGATTACGCGCGAGGAAGGCATCGGCTTCAGTTTCGCTCACGACGGTCTCACCGAGGAGGTCAATGGTGGTGGCGAGGCCGAGGGCGTGGTTGCGCTTGATCTGTTTGAGGAGGTCGGCACCGGTCTCGCCGGCGACAAACTGTGCGGCCATCGAGACGACGTTGGCTTTGACCGGGCCGGCGATGAGGCCGGGGGCGAAGGACGAGGCGGCGAGGCCGACCTTCATCGCGGGATTCAGCTCCACGGCTTTGTCGCCGAGGTATTCCTGGAGGTGGCGGACGATCTCGGCGGAGGAGCCGAGTGAGGGGAGGACGTCGACGAAGCGGAAGAGCTGGGCTTTGAACGCCGGGTCTTTCATCGACCACTCCATCACGCGGGCGTAGGCGCCTTTTTTGGAAAAAATTCCCGGCGCGGGATGGGCGTCCATCGCGGCGAAGAGGTTTTCGCCGATGGTGCGGATGGAGGTTTCGAGGGCAGGATTGGGCGGGAGAAATGGCGTCGAGGGGGTTGGGGTCATGGGGATGTTTTGTTAGAGGGAGCTTCGCCTGAGGGTGATTTTTGGCAAGGGTGCCCAAAGTGAGGCGTGGGAAGTGGACACAAAAAAACGCGGCCCGAGCGGGCCGCGTTGGCGGGAAGCGAAGGGCGCCTTCGCTTAGCTGATGTAGCCTTCTTCGCCGTGCTCGGCGATGTCGAGACCCTGGGACTCGACCTCGGGCGTGGGGCGGAGGCCGATGACGGCTTTCACGATGAAGGCGATGACGACGGTGGCGATGACCGAGAGGACCAGCGTGAGCCCGATGGCTTTGACCTGCTCGACCCAGAGACCGCCATCGGTCACCATTTTGGCGAGACCGTTCTTGGTGGCGACGGCGGCGGTGAGATTGCCGTTCACGTCCTTGGAGACGAGCAGACCGGTCATCAATGCACCGAGCGTGCCGCCGACGGCGTGGACGCCGAAGGTGTCGAGGGCGTCGTCGTAGCCGATCATGGCTTTGACCTTGGTGACAAAGATGTAGGGGACGACAGCGGCGAGGACGCCGATGATCACGGCGCCCGTGGAGTCCACGAAGCCGGCAGCGGGCGTGATCACGACGAGACCGGCAACGGCACCCGAGCACATGCCGAGGATCGAGGCGTGACCGCGGAGGACTTTCTCCAAGAGACCCCAGACGAAGGTCGCGACGGCCGCGGCGAGCGTGGTGGTCATGAAGGCGTTGGCGGCGACGCCGTCGGAGGCGACGGCGGAACCGGCGTTAAAGCCATACCAGCCGACCCAGAGCATACCGGTGCCGACCATGCAGAGCACCATGCTGTGTGGAGCCATCTTTTCCTTACCGAAGCCGAGCCGTGGCCCGAGGATGATGCAGAGGACGAGTGCGGACCAACCGGAGGACATGTGAACCACGGTGCCGCCGGCGAAGTCGATGGCCTTGATGGCGGCATCGGCGTTCCAGACGCCGTTCATGAAGCCGGTGGCGCCCCAGACCATGTGGGCGAGCGGGAAGTAAACGACGAGCATCCAGATGGCGATGAACAGCACGATCGCGCTGAATTTCATGCGCTCGGCGATGGCGCCGACGATCAGTGCCGGGGTGATGATCGCGAACATCATTTGATACATCGAAAACACGTTCTGAGAAACCCAGTAAGCGTAGTCGGTATTGGGTGCCGAGGTGACGCCTTTCAGGAAGAAGTATTCGGAGCCGCCCAGAAACGGGCTGTTGAAGCTTTTGCCGAAAACGAGGCTATACCCGAAGGCCCACCACATGAGGGTGACGAGGCCGGTGATGCCCAGGCATTGGGCGAGCACGGAGAGGACGTTTTTCCTGCGCACCAAGCCCCCGTAGAAAAGGGCGAGACCGGGCAGGGTCATAAAGAGGACGAGCGCGGAGCTGGTCATCATCCACGCGTTGTGGCCGGGACCGGCGACGCCCACGAGCGGGCCTTTGACGGGATCAGCGTTGTTGATGTAGGCCTCGAGCGCGGCGATGCGCTCGTCGGCGGTCGGGGCGGCAGGCGCGGGGGCTGCGGGAATTTGAGCTTGGAGGTGCGCGACGCAGGCCATGACTACGAAGAGTCCGACCAGCTTTAGCGCGCCCGTGAGAGACTTGGACCAAGTTTTCATCGTAGTTGAGGCGGTGGGTGTGGGTTGAAGTAGCGGCGACACCGACGCGTATTAGCACGCCGCCGGTGTGATCCGGTTTAGCAAAGCCTATGCCAAAGCGCGCCCGGATTGGGCGTCATTCCGGGTGGGATGTTTTAGACGTAGAACACGGGCGATGCGGACGGTTAGCTGGTCGGGGATAGGGTGGTGGGCCGCCCGACCGGGTGGCGCGGCGCGAGGATGGCGGGCGAAGTTCGGACAATTCCATTTGCAGGCGGGCGGGGCGGGCTCTTACTCCGGCGCATACCGTTTTCTTCCCTATGAACTTCGCTACCTTCTTCAAAACCGTCATCTTCCTCGCGCTGCTTTTTGTCATGCTCTACGTGGGCATGAACAACACCCACGAGATCAATTTCTTCTTCCCCATCGCCGGGACGACGGCGAAGGCCCCGATCCACGCATCGGCGGCGCTGATCTTCTTCGGTATTTTTGCGATCGGCGTGCTGGCCGGCACGATGCTGCACGGCGGCGGTGGTGGCGGTAAGGGCGGCGCGAAAAAGAGCAGCGACCGCGGTAAGGATAAGTAAGCCCGTGGCCGGTGCCGACGACGGCATCGCTCGCGGTGGCGTTCTGGTTATTTGGCGCGGAGCGAGGGGCCGTCGATCCAGCGGCTTTTTACCGTCTCGATGCGTGGGTGGGCGGGGATGCCGAGGTCGCGGTTCATGATGCGGGCGGTGAGCAGTTCGACGGCCCACGCGCCCATCAGGCGCTGATTTTCCTCGAGGCCGGCTAGGCCGGTGTCCTGCAAGATCTGGCTGACGGCGGCGATGCCGACATCCAGCGGCACACGCACGCCGGCGATTTGCAGGGCGCGGCTCAACTGCGGCAACATGTGGTAGTGGTGGACCACGATGAGCACGTCGGGCTTGTGCGCGCGAAACCACGTGAGCAACGGCTTCGGCTCGATCTGATTTAACCGGAGAACCGGCACGGGCGAAGGGGTCCCGAGCTCGTGTTCGCACCAGCCGAGGTAGGCGCTGAGGTTGGCCTGTTCGCCGCGTTCGTCCTCGTAGTGACCGAGCACCAGGCCGGGCCGGCGGTAGCCGCGCTGGCGGACTTGGTTGAGGACTTCGCGCGTGTCGGCGTAGGCGTGATTGATGACGCGGTGCAGGGGAGTGCGCACGCTCAGGCCTTGGCAGACGATGGCGAAGTGATCGAGTTCGCTGGGAAACTCTTCGTCGATCTGTGGGCTGCCGAAACAGAGCAGGCCCTCGATGCCGCGTGCGTCGAGGATGCCGCGAAAACGGCGCGGCGTCATGTCGGGCGCGCGCAGCCAGAGGGGATCGAGGCGGTAGCCGAGGGCATCGGCGCGTTCGTTCATGCCGTCGAACATGCGGGCGAGATGGAGCGAGTGATCCCAGGGGCGCGGCGTGTCGTAGAATGAAATCACGCCGAAGCAGCCGCGCGCGCGGCGGTCGCGGTGATGGCGCAGGTGGCTCATGAGCTCGGCGATCTTGGCGTCGCGGCGGTAGCCGATTTTATCCGCGGCTTTTTGCACTTTCCTCCGCGTGGCGATGGGGATTTTCGGATCGTTCTGCAGCGCCATCGAGACCGTGGCCGGAGAAACTCCGATGGAAGCGGCGATGCGGCGGACACTCATGCGGGTGCAGCAAAAACACTGCGCGCGGCGGCGGGCGCAAGCACCAAGGCGTGAAAAACCGGATTCGTTGAACGTTCACCAAAGCGTGCGTTGTAATCGCGACATTGCCGCGCCGTATCAGTCCCAACAGCCCGGTTTCTTGCGTCTGCGATCTGACCTCATCGCGGGCGCGCCGGGTTGCGGGATCGCCGTCTCCTTACCACCCTCATGCACGCCTCCGCCGTTACCGTCCCCACGTTTCGTTTCACGTTCCGGTCCCTTTGTATGGGCTGGTTGCTTTCAATGGTCTGTCTCCTCCCGGGCGTCCTCGCGCAGTCGGCTTCGACGGGCCGCGTCGTCGGTCGGGTTTTCAATCCCGGCACCTTGGAATATGTGCGCAACGCTGAGATCCGGGTGCAGGGCACGCAGAACACCGTCTATTCCGAGGAGGGCGGCGTTTACCAACTCGATAACGTGCCGGCGGGCATCGCCACGCTCGAGGTGGCGTTCTCCGGCTACCAGACGGCCAGCGCGGCGGTCACGGTGACGGCCGGCGCGGCGGTCACGCGCGATTTCGAATTGGTGAGCACGCTCCCCAAGACTGCGGGCAAGGACGAGGTCGTGCAGATCACCAAGTTCATCGTCACCACCGAGCGCGAGGGCAACGCCAAGGCCATTATGGAACAGCGGCGCAACATGAACATCTCCACCTCCGTCGCCGCCGATAGCTTCGGCGATGGCTCCGAGGGCAACGTCGGTGAATTCCTTAAATTTCTTCCGGGCGTCGATGTGGAATACGTCGATGGCGTCAGCCGTGGTCCGCGCATCGGCGGTCTCGATCAGTCCTACGTGGGTGTTACCATGGACGGCGCGAGTATCGCCAGCGCTGATGCGTTCGTCTCCTACGGCGCCACGCTCAACGGCTCGACCGGCGGCCAATCGCGCTCCGTGGGCTTCGAGCAGATGTCCATCACCGCGATCGAGTCCGTCGAGATCAGCCGCACGTCGAGCGCCGACATGGAGGCGAGTTCTCCCGCCGGCACGATCAACATGAAGACGCGCCGCGCCTTCGACCGCAAAGGCCGCCGGCTCGACTGGCAGGTCAGCATGAGCGCCAACTCCGGCACCATGACCACGCAGAAAGGCTACGGTCTCGACGACGTGCCGCGCACCGTCATCCGCCCCAACTACCAGCTCGATTACTCCGATGTCTTCCTGAACCAGCGCCTCGGCATCCGGCTCGGCCTGAGCAAGTCCAGCGTGTTGGCGCAGCAGCAATACACCACCCACACCTACAATCGCACGACCACCGCCACGGACCTGCGCCCCGTTGTGCTGACCGGCATCACGTTTGCCGACGGGCCGAAGCTCACCGACCGCTCGTCGGTCACGCTCACGACGGACTTCAAAGCCACCCCGCGCCTCGTGCTCTCGTTTACCGGCATGTTCAACGCCTTCGAGAATTCCGGCCACACCTACAATCTCGCCTGGACGGCCGCCGCCAACGGGGTCGCCGCCGCCACCGGTCGCCAGAACGTCCTCGGTGACGGTCTCACGGAAATCCGCACCAACGGTCTCGCGACGAACACCTCCCGTGGCCTCACGCTCGGCGGTGGCAGCGCGATCAAGCTTACCAACACGACCACGATCACGCCGAAGTTCGAATTCAAGCTCAACGCCCTCACCGTGGACGGCGTCTTCAATTTCTCGCGTTCGAAAAACGACTACGAGACCTCCAGCCGCGGCACCATCCGCGTCGAGACGGCCAATATCAACAACGCCGATTTCCGCGCCACGCGCTCCGATCCGCTCTCCGCCGAATGGACGCTCGTGCAGACCGGCGGCGCCGATTGGTCCAACCTCGCGAGCTTCACGAATCCCCGCACCACTGAGGAAGGCCGCTTTGTCGTCACCGAGATCTACACCGGCGAGACCAACGCGAAATACGTCCTCCCGTGGCGGCTGCCCACCTCCATCAAGTTCGGCGGCAAGTGGGCCGAGGAGCGCCGCATCTCCGACAACGCGGTGCCCTATCTCGTCTATAGCTACAACGGCCCCGGCGGCGGCCCCACGGGCAGCTTCGCCAACTACGCCTCGCCGCGGAAATTCAACACCGATTTCGGCCGGCTCACTTCGCTCAACGTCGCCAACGTGCCCACGCTGGTGGACCGCAGCGCTCTCTCCGTGGTCTTCCGCGAGCACCCCGAATATTTCGTGAACTCCGCCACGGTTGAAAATTACTACACCGCCACTATCGCGAACCACCGTGATTTCCTCCAGGCCGTGTCGGCCGCCTACGGCATGGCCGACACCAAGATCGGCAAGCTCCAGCTGCGGGGCGGCGTGCGTTGGGAGCGCACCGAGACGAGTTCGAAGGAGTTCGATCCGTTTACCGCCGCCGAGGTGCAGGCCGCCGGTTTCCCCATCTCCGCGACTACGCGCCGCGCGACGACCATCGCCGGCATGAACTATCAGTTCCTCTCCCGCCCGCGCATCACGCGCGACGGCGACTACGATAATTTTTTCCCGAGTGCCTCGCTCAAGTATTCCTTCCTGCCCAATCTGCAGGCCCAGTTCGGCTACGCGCACGCCATCTCCCGCCCGCCGATCGACGCGCTCGCCGGCGTGTGGAACATCAACGACGTCGCCCTCCTGATCACCGCGCCGAACCCCAAGCTGAAGCCCGAGCGCTCCAACAACTACGTCGCCCGGATCGCCTACTATTTTGAACCCGTCGGCAGTTTCACGGTGCTCGTGCAGCAGACTGAAATCAGCGACCAGCGCATCACGGTGCGCGGCAAGGCGGCGGACTTTGGTTTCGAAAACGATCCCGAATACGCCGCCTACGATTTCCAATCCCTGGACAACAACGACTCGCTCTACCGCTACCGCAGCCTCGAGCTGAGCTACAACCAGCAGCTCAGCTTCCTGCCCGGGTTCTTGCGCAGCACGAACCTCAACCTCAGCTACACGCGCAACTACGCGAACCAGTATTTCCCCGGCGTGACCCCGCACAAAGTCGCGGGCTCGCTCGGCTGGAGCATCGGGCGCCTGAGCTTCCGTGGCGGCGTGGTGTGGCAGGATGATACGCCCTTCACTACGACCTTTGGCCGCTTCCAGCGCCACAACATCAAGGTCGATTTCGGCGGTGCTTACCGCATATCGGACCGCCTGAGCTTTTTCTTCCAGGGTCGCAATGTGCTCAACGACCCGAACCTCCTCTACGAAGCGGATCCTCTGCGCGGTCAGCCCGCAGTGCTCTACCGTTATGGCAACTACGGCGTGAGCTGGGTCGCGGGCGTGAAGGGTAATTTCTGAGGCGGCGCGGGTTGTCTTGGGGACGGCGGCCGAGGTGACGTTTTGGCCAAGGGCGTTGACCTCGGCCCGGGGACAACGCCCTCGGCCACAGCGTCGGCGTATCCCGTCCGAGGGCGAAGAGCCCGGGCTGAAGTTCCGGGCTACGCGCATGTGGGTGGGAGCGAGCTTGCTCGCGACTCCGCATCGAACGTCGCGAGCAAGCTCGC
>JANXLP010000478.1 GCA_025355125.1 Opitutaceae bacterium
AGAGGAGGTGAAATTCCGGGGCGGCGAAGGTCCGTGCATAGAGCCGATACTCGGTCGCGCCGAGAATCTCGCCCCAACTCAGCTCGGCGACGCCGGCCGCGAGGCTGACGCGCAGGCCGTCGGGCGGAGGCGGGGGCGTGCTTGAAACGTAGAGGGGATATTCGGCGCCGGGGAGGCTTTCGTGGTGCGCATTAAGGGCCACGGCGCGCACGTGGACTTTCTGGCCGTCCTTCAGGCCCGTCACGTCGAAGCGCAGTGCCGGCTGAGTGTCGCGCACGCTCCAAGTAGCGCCGCCATCGGTGCTGAGTTCGAGGCGGTAGTGGGTCGCGGCGGCGGATGCTTCGACGACGACGATGCCTCCGCCGGCGTGGTTTTCGGTGCGGAGGATTTTCGGGGCGCTCGGAGTGGGGGCCTGATCGGATAGTTCCCAGCGGTGCTGGCCGGCGGTCAGTTTCACTGCGAGTGCGCCGCCGGCGATCGTTCCTGGCGGTGCGATGCCATCGACGTAGAGAACGGTCGCGGCTGGCAGTCCTGTGGTGGAAAGTTGGAACGAAGTCGCGGTCGGAGCGTAGAATTCTCCTGTCGGCGGACGGCCGGGTTCTACGCAGCCGCCGATGCCCAAGTCCTCGTCGGTCGTGGAAAAAAGCAGGCCGGGAACGCCGATTTGGGTGCCGTGGAACAGTGAGAACTCGGTGCGCGGACCGGCCGTGCGGATGAGCCCGGCGGTGCCCGAGAAGCTCAGGGCGCCGTCGGAAAAGCGAACGGGCGCGGGCCGGCGGAAAACGAGATCGATCATGCCGGGAAGGGTGACCCGGCAACCGAACGCGGTGCCTTCGCCGCGGACATCGTTGCGATGGCTCACGACGGCGAGGGAATCGCCGAGGCCGTCGAACCAGGCGCCGGTGCTGGTGGCGGTGGTGAGATCGGTGCGCTGGGTTTCGCGGCTGCCGAAGGCGCCGAGCAGCAGTTGGATGTTGGGCAGGGCGTCGCCTTTGCGGACGAACCAGGTGAGCCGATGGATGAGAGCTTGGTCGACGACGCTGTCGTAGAGCACGAAGTAGTGGTTACCGGCGAGGAGGACGCTGCGGCTGACGTATTCGGGGAAGGCGTAGGGCGACGGGCCGGAGCGCGGGACGATCTCGGCGAACTGGCCGGTGCCGAGATTATAGAGGGGGCGAGAGAGACCGTTCATGCCGATCGAGCGGAAGCGGCCTTCTTTGTAGATGCCAAAGGTCGTGCAAAAATCGGTGTCCTGATCGTCGCGGTCGCCCACGTCCTCTGGGCCGGTGTAACTGTGGGATTTTCCGCCGGCGTAAAAATAGAGGATGCCGCAGCCGCCCTCGCCGGCGCGGCCCCAGCGGTAGTTCGGACCCTCGTCGATTTGCTGGAGGTGAACGGAAACCTCGTCGCTCGTGTCCACGCCAGAGCGGAGCACGAGGCCGTAGCCGGTGAACTTGGCGCTGCGCAGGTGGGGATTGGTGCCGCGGTTGTCGGGCTGTTGATACATCCGGTCCCACGGGCTCACGGACTTGGCGGAGCCCTCGGCGTCGATGTCGGACTTGCGGGCGGCCCACAGCGCATGCTCCGCGGCGAGCGGGGCGTAGTGCCGGAGGGAGTTGCCCAGATACCAGAGCGAGCGTGGTGGAATCCGCTGCTCGGAATGGGCGCCCTGTGGCGGATGCACGCGGCGCGGGCCGGCGCCGGGGCCGACGACGCCCCACTCGCGGCCCTGATCGACGCGGAGCAGGTTGGCGTGGGCCTTTTCGGATTCGCCGTCGAAGGGCGCGGAGAGCGCGTTGACGAGCCAGTCGGCCATCTCGGCGAGTTGCGGAGAGAGGAAGCGCTCGTGTCCGTCGTAGGACTTAAGGAGATACGCGGTGCGGAGGGCCGGCCGGAGAAAGGCCCAGACGTAGGTGCCGAGATTCTCCGTCCACCGGCCGCCGCGCGCATCCCAGGCGTCGACGCTGGGACGGGTGTTGAAACGGGTGTTTAGCTCGACGGACTTTTCCCATAGGTCGGCCCACGTGGGCGCGAGCGGATGCTCGGGGAATAGGAAGGCCATCGCGGGGGGCACGGCCTTGACGTCGGCGAGAAAGTTGGGGTGCCCTGCCAGCATGAGGGAGACCGGCATGAATTCCTCGCCGGCGTGGACGTAGGCGAGAAAGAGGAAAAGGGCGGTGACGCGGCGGCGCTGCGCCTCGGTGAGGCGGGCCGAGCCGGCGTTGAAGCCCTCGACCCAATTGCTCGAAATCTGGCGGCTCGGCACGGGGCTGAAGTTGATAATGCTACGGC
The DNA here is from genome assembly GCA_025355125.1 of Opitutaceae bacterium. Classification (GTDB taxonomy): domain Bacteria; phylum Verrucomicrobiota; class Verrucomicrobiia; order Opitutales; family Opitutaceae; genus Tous-C4FEB. The sequence continues at coordinate 2,293 of JANXLP010000478.1, forward strand.
CGGGGAGCGGCCCGTGGCCCGCCATCTGGCGCGTGCCTGACACGGGTAGGGTGCAGACGTAGGGCGAGGCCATCACGCGTTGGACGAACTCGGCGGGGTCGCCGGCGTGGCCGTCGTCCAAAATCGTTTCGGGTCGGCGGAGAGTATCGGGGTAGTCGAGGACCCAGTCCTTGACGCGGTTCAGATCGATTGAGCCGTGGCGGTTCTGGAGGAAAAGCGTATGCGAGGTGAACGTGAGTGGGACTTTGTAAGTCAGCGTTTTCCCGTCGAGGGCGACCTTGGCCTCGAGGTCGCGCATGGCGTCGCGATCCTTGGCGTGGTCGTAGCAAGCGATGCAGGTCGAGCGCCGGCCGCGGGCGAGTGGCCATTCCCAAGAGAGGCGACCGCCGGTGTAAAAATAGCGCACGGGCAGGAGTGGCGACACGACTTCGTAGGCGTATTCGTGATCCTGCCAGCCGGTGACATCGTCGATGAAGACGCCGAGGGCGTCATCGGTGGCGCGGTTCCAGAAGTTGGCGAAGGTGCCGGTGAAAAAGTTGCCCGGCGCGCGTTCGTAGATGCCGAGGGTGAACGGGAGCTGGCTCTCGCGGAGCGGCGCGCGGTCGAACCGGAAAGCCGCGTCGATTTTTTCCCAAGGGTAGTCGTCGTAGCGGCGGATGTCGTCGGTGAGCGGAAACGGGTGGTTGGGCGCCTGGCGGTGCGTCGCGCCGAGGCCGGTCCATGTAGAAGCGAGGAGTCCGTGGCAACCCACGGGCAGGCCCTCCATGTTTTCCTGAAGGCGGATGAAATCCATGCCGGCCTCGCAGGTGACGGTGGCGACGTAGCGGGCGCGCTTTTCGGTTTCGTAGGAAACCTGGTAGCGGATGAAGAGCGGGCCGGAGGCGACGCGGTGGGTGGTGATGCGCTTCACCGGATCGGCCGCAAACGAGAGCGTCGATTCGCCGAACCAAGCTCCGCCGCGGGAGACCTGCATCACGGGGCCGGGGGCGGCGCCGTGAATTTCACGGCTCGCGGGAATGCGGACGCGGATCGCACCGGATTCGAGGACGACGGTGTCGCCCTCGTGTCGCTCGCTCACCAGCGAAGGCGAGGCGACGGTCGAGTTTGTGAAGGAGAGGGCAAACTCGCGCCGGGCGCCGCTGGGGAGGTCGCAGAAAAAGTGGAGCGTGGCGCGCCGTTGACCGGAAGGCTCGGCGGTGACGTCGGAAAATTGAATCGGGATGCGTTCACCGGTGTCCACGCGCGTGAGCACCTGCCGATCGAGATCGAGGCTGGCGTCGAAGAGCACGGGATAGCTGAGGAGCGTGCGGGGCCACCAGTAGAACGGGTGCTCCAGGCGATCCTGCAGGACAAACTGAACCGGAGCGGGACCGCCCAAGGGCAGCGGCTTGAAAATCGACGGTTTTTCGGCCGCGGCGTGCAGCGAGGCTTGCAAGAGAACGCCGGGGGTAACGACTAGGCTGAGGAGAAAGTCGCGACGATTCACCGAGGGGATTGCAGATGCGCGCCAAGTGAGGTCAACGCCATGCCCGCCGTTTCCCGGGCAATTCCTTGCAAGCGTTGCGGGGTGGGTGCGGGGGCGGGATACGGGGCTTGGGCTCAAGCGCGCCCTGGTTGGCCGGGAAGTTGGAGAGAAGAGGTCGGCGCGGAGTATTTCGCGGGTGGTGGCGCCGACGGGCACGCGCACGACGGCCCGGGACAAAGAGCGGGGAAAAGGTTTTGCCGATTGCGAGACCGGAGAAAACGACCCACGGTGCGGAGGTGAAAATCCTCGCCGTAGAAGATGACGCAGTCGCCCGGGCGGTGCTGCGCAAGGCGCTGCAGAAACTGGGTCACGATGTGATCGAGGCGAAGGATGGGAAGGAGGCGTGGGAGGTGTTGGAGGCCGAACCGGTGCGCGTGGTGGTGAGCGACTGGATGATGCCGCAGATGAGTGGGCTGGAGCTCTGCACGCGGCTGCGGGCGAGGCCGGAGGCGGAGTATGTTTATTTTATTCTGATCACCGCGAACTCGGCGGACTCGGCGAATCGCATCGCGGCGGCGGACGCGGGCGTGGACGATTTCTTGGCGAAGCCGCTGAACTTCGAGGAACTCTGGATGCGGTTGCGCGTGGCGGAGCGGATTCTGCGCTATGCGACACAGGTGCGGCAACTGGAGGAGTTGTTGCCGATCTGTAGCTACTGCAAAAAAATCCGCGACGACCAAAACTATTGGCAGCAGATGGAAGGCTACATCAACGAGCGCACGGGCAGCGAATTCAGCCACTCGGTGTGTCCGGACTGCATGACGCGGGTGGTGCAGCCGGAGATCGACAAAATGAAGGCCGAGCGGGTCATCAAAAAATCATGAACGACGAACAGATGGCGGAGCGGACGCTGCGGCTTGAGGAGAAGGTGGCGTATCTGGAAAGGCACGTCACGGCGCAGGACAAGGTGATGCTCGAGCTGAGCGACACGCTGGCGCGGGTGCGCGCGGAATTAAAGATGATGCGGGAGCGCGCGGGAGACGGCGGCGCCAGCGGCGGGTCGGGACGCGATGACGGTGGGGAGCTGCGGGACGAGCGGCCGCCGCATTACTGAGTTTAGTCGAGGTCGTCGGCTGATGGACACGGACGACTTGAACTAGGCAGATTGTTTTTCTTTTCGAGCGGGCTGCGCCAGGCGGATGATGCCTTCAACCGTAAGATCTTCATCGATGAGCGGCCAATGAATCCCGTAGCCAGATGGCGAAACGGTGTAGGTTGCACGTTCGATACGGGACGCCTTCAGGAGACGGCTAGAAACCGGTGCGAGAGCGGCTAGGCTAATGCGATAGTCGCAGCCATCTTTGCGCAGCTTCATCACATCACCGCTAAAAGTGATTGATTCGATGTGGTGACGTTTGCTCATCGTTTCTTTCTTTTGTCCACCGCGCGCCACTCAGCAACAATTTCATCAAAGTATTGAGCGATGATCTTTTTGACCTGTTTGTGGTCCCGAGGCTTTAGGTGATGCGCGAAGGCTACAGTAATGGCTCGGGTGTCCTCATTCAGCCAATATTTTGCCTCTTTCTCCGCTTTCTCACAGTGAATATGAATCGGCTCACTGCCTTCGTCGGCATAGAAAAAGAAGCGCCAGCCAAAGAGAAAAATAATCGTTGGCATGATGCTGACTCAGATAAATCAGAACGCCGCCGTGACTTCCGTGAGGTGGCCGGGGGTGATGGATTGTTCGCCGAGGGAGGTGCATTCAACGGCGTCGTTTTTGTAGAGCTTGAAGGCGATGGGGGCGGTGGCGTCGGCGGTTTCCCAGCGCCATTTGCCGATGGAGACGAATTGGAGCGGGATGCCTTTTTCCCAGGAGAGGCCGGGGCCGGCGCCGCGGATGAAGAGGCGGTTGCCGATGCCGATGTAGGCGGTCGCGAGGAGGCGGCTGGCACCGTCGGCGGTCATCGAAGAGACGGTGTCGTCGGGGCTGTGGAGTTTGAATTCTGCAGGCGCGGGCGCGGCGGCGGGAAGTTCGTCGGGCGAGAATTGGACGAATTCGTCGTCGGTGGGCGGGGGCGGGGCGACGGGCTCGGGAGTGGGATCGAGAGCAGGTTCTTCAGCGGCGGGCGCTGGAGCGGCGATGGGTTCGTCGGGGGCCGCAGTTTCGGGAGTGGAGTTCGCTTCGACGATGGCGGTGGGCGCGGGAGTTTCGGATTCTGAAGGCGCAGGCTCGGGTGTGGCGGGTTCGGTGGTGGTGACGGGCTCGGTTTCGGCGGGCGCGGAGGGTTCCGGGGTGACGATGGCGGGCTCGGATTCGAAGGCGGGCTCGGGAGCGGGTGCAGGGGTCTCTACTGGCACGGCGGTGGGCTCGCTGGATTTTTTGGAGCGTTTACGCGACGGTTTGGGGTCTTCCGTTTTCGTTGAAGTTTCCACCTGCGCGGAAGGTTCTGTGAATGCTTCAGCGGACGAATCGGTGGAGGGTGCTGGAGCTGCGGGGGTGGGTTCCGGTTCGATGGTTTCGGGTGCGGAAACCGGAGTGGATTCGGGCTCGATGTTGGCCGGCTCAGCGGGGGTGGGGCTGGGGTCGGCGACGATCTCGGGCGCGGGCGCTTCGGGCTCGGAAGCGTTGAAAGGTGAGCTGTGGAAAAAAGGAGCGGCGGTGACAGGTGCGATACCGTGGATTTCCTGGCTGATTTCGGCGGGGCTGTCGGCGGCGGGTGCGGGGACCGGCTCGGCTGGCGTGGAATCGGCGGCGGGGGCGAGAGGCGCTTCGTTGAGCGGCGACTCGGTGGCGGGGATTTCTGCGGCGGGAGTTTCCGCGGGGGGCGGGGACTCCGTGGGAGTGGATGCGGGCGGAGTCGTGGCCTCGGGTAAGATGGGCTGCTCAGTGGGCGCGGCCTCGACGCGCGCTTCTTCGCGGCGGGATTTGCGGTTGCGGCGCGGGGGTTCGGTGGGGGCGGCGGAGGGAGAAGAGCTGAGAGCTGAGAGCTGAGAGTTGAGAGACGGAGCGGAGTCGGAGACGGGTTCGGGCGTCGCGGGAAGCGGGAGCGGAGTTGCTGTTTCAATCGGAGCGGGTGCGGCGGCGACGGTCGTGGCGAGCACGGTGAGGCTGGCGGCGGTGGCGGCGAGGGCGGCGAGTTTGAGGTCGAGGGTGGTGGCGGCGGTTTCGACTTGGGTGCCGAGTTGCGTGGTGAGGTGGGCAAGTTTGGCGTCGATCGCGGCGAGACTGGCGGTGAGTTTCTCGTCGAGGGCGGTGGCGGCGCGGGTGTGGGCGGCGGTGAGGGCTTCGGCGGAGGCGGCCTGGGTTTTGGCGATGGCGGCGGTGGTCGCGGTGTCGAGTTCGGTGAAGTGTTGCGTGGAGGCGGAGCTGAGTTGAGCGAGGGATTCGCGGGCGGAGGTGAGGTGCTGGTGCGAGGTGGCGGCGAGTTGGCCGAGCTGGGTGGCAGACAGGGTGATCTTCTCGGCGGTGGCGGCGAGGCGCTCGCTCTCGGAGGAGCGGAGGGCGGCGAGTTCTTTTTCGAGGGCGTCGAGCGTGTCGGCTTCGCTGCCGGCGAGTCGGGCGGTGAGTTCGGCGACTTTCTCGCCGAGGGCGGCGGGGAGTTGCTCGGCTTGCTTGAGGTTTTTTTGGGTGCGGTCGGCGATCTCGTTGAGGCCGGCGGTGGCGATGCTGATTTGCTCGGCGGCGGTGCCAAGCGTGAGCGCGAGGGCTTCGAGGGCGCGCTGGCGGTCGTCGAGGGCTTCGTTTTTCTGGCGCTCGTAGCGGGCGACGAGGGGGATGAGGGCGGCGAGCGCGCCGGCCAGAACGAGGGTGGCGACGACGAAGATCGTCTGGGTGGAGAGGGGACGCGGGGCGTGCTGGGCGAGGTAGGCGGCAGCGGCGATGAGGGCGGCGTCGGTGAGGAAGAAAATCCAGAGGGGGAGTTTTTGGGCGGTTGAGTCGGAAGGCGTCATGTAAGAGGGGGCTGCGCGGCAGCGGGAAATTTGTGCGCGGGCGAAACCGGATGCTCAAGGCGGAAAGGGGCTTGGGCTGAACGCTGAACGCTGAACGCTGAACGCTGAAATGTGCGGGGTTTAAATCAGGGGTGAAAAGCGAGACGTTTCGCGGCTGGGGGAGGCGGGCAAGGAGTGAGTAAGGTGGGGCGGCGGTCGCGTGGGCTCGGGTCGCAAATAAATTTGCTCCTACCCGGGTCGGAGGTGGGCGCGAAAAAGCCGCACTTGTGGCGGTGCGGCAGGTAGGGAGCGGAAGGGCGGGTCCGAGACCGCGCCCTACCCGGTGAGAAGATGCATGTAGCCGGCGATGAAGGCTTCGACGGTGAGTTTGCCGGCGCCGGCTTTTTCCATCTCGGCGCGGTGCTCGGTGGTGAGGAAGGCGCTTTCGGCGGGGGAGAGGAGGTTGTCGTGGTCGGCGTCGAGCTGCTCGAAGGCGCGGGTGAGGGCGGCTTTCAGTTCGGAGGGATCGAGGCGGCCGTTGTGGTTGCGGTCGTGCCAGCCGTATTCGGCGAGTAGGTGGAAGATCTCGTATTCGTAGAGGACGAGGTAGTCGTCGCGGTTGATGTCGGCCGCGCGGAAGATGGCGCGGCGGAGATTCATGTATTCGCCGATGCTGAGCTTGCCGTCCTGATCGGTATCGGCGGTGAGAAAGGTCTCGGCGGAGAGGGAGCCGGCGGCGATTTCGTTACGCGTGAGAAAATTATTGTGGTCGGTATCGGCGGCCTTGAAGAGCGTGAAGGAGGCCTGTTCCCATTCGGCGAGGCCGATGGCGTCGTTGCGGGAGGTGTCGAGGGCGTCGAAGACTTTCTTGATTTCGGCGGCGGACGGGACGGCGCGAAGAGCGGGCGCGAGCAATCCGACGAGGCTGAGGCGGCGGATGAACGACATGGGGGTAACGGGGCGGGGTTGGGGCTAGCCGGGTATCGGTAGCGAGCGATTACTCGGACTTCTGGGTGCCCTTCCATACGACGTAGGAGCGGTAATCGTAGTCGGCCTGAGCGCGGGCTTGGAGGGCTCTTTCGTTCTGGGCGAAATTGATCTGGGAGGCACCGACGGCTTCGTGGCCGAAGGAGCCGCTGAGGACGTCGCCGGCGGCTGAGGTGAGGGCGACGGTGGCAACGAGAGCGGTGGGGGTGGGCGCGGAGGCGACGTTGGCGGTGGACCCGGTGGTGCCGCAGGCGGTGAGGAGGAGACTGGCGGTAGAAACGACGAGGGCTAGAAGGGAGCGGGTTTTCATAATCGTATGAGGTATTACCCCTAGCAGGCTGTCGGACTTAGAAATTTAAGGCATCCACCGTGCGATATTCGCGAAAATATTTTTCAAAAAGATCAAATATCGAGCTACAAACGCCTTGAACGGCCTAAGTCCGACAGGCTGCTAGCCAGCGCTCATGCTCCGCGAGCGTGCGCAAAAACGTCTCGCCGTGGTCCCCGGCGTCGGGAGGGGTGGGATTCATCCTGTAGTCTCTTTAGGTCGCAACTCCGCGGAATTGGACACTATTTCTAAAATAATTTCGCGCCGCACCTATCCCCCGAATCGCGATTCCGGTCTGTCAACTCCCCCTGCGTCATAAAACGCTCGCGGGGCCCCTCCCGTCGCCCCACGTTCGACCCGTCAGCTACCCCGTTCTCGTTCTCAGAAAACCCCCGTTCGTCTGGAACCCTTAACAATGCTCATTCCTAAAACCCGCCTGTCGGGCGCCACTGCATTGGCCGCCCTCGCCACCCTCGCTACGTTCCTCACCCCCAACGCCGCTCGCGCCAGCGAGTCCGACATAAAAATCCCCGACCTCAGCACCGTTTCGTTCCTCAACGGCGCGCTCAACGGCACCACCGTCCTCATGATCGGCCTCGCCGTGTGCGTCGCCGGCGTCCTCTACGGCTGGCTCCAATACGTGCAGACGAAAAACCTGCCCGTCCACGCCTCCATGAGCGCCGTTTCCCAGATCATCTGGGAAACGTGCAAGACCTACCTCTGGCAGCAGGGCAAATTCCTCGCGCTCCTCTGGGTGCTCATCGCCGTGTGCATGACGTATTACTTCTCCGTCCTCTCGCACGCGCCCGCCGCGCACGTCGCGCTCATCCTCGCCGCCTCCGTGCTCGGCATCCTTGGCAGCTACGGTGTCGCGTGGTTCGGCATCCGCATCAACACCGTCGCCAATTCCCGCGCCGCCTTCTCCGCGCTCCATGGCAACGCCCTCGCCACGCTCTGCATCCCGCTCAAGTCCGGCATGAGCGTCGGCCTCCTCCTCGTCGCCACCGAGCTGTTCTTCATGATCTGCATTTTGCAGTTCCTCCCGAGCAACCTCGCCGGCCCGTGCTTCATCGGCTTCGCCATCGGTGAATCCCTCGGTGCCTCCGCCCTCCGCATCTGCGGCGGCATCTTCACCAAGATTGCCGACATCGGCGCCGACCTCATGAAGATCGTCTTCAACCTCCCCGAGGACGATCCCCGCAACCCCGGCGTGATCGCCGACTGCACCGGAGACAACGCCGGCGATTCCGTCGGCCCCACCGCCGACGGCTTCGAGACCTACGGCGTCACCGGCGTCGCGCTCATCGCCTTCCTTGCGCTCGCCCTCGCCGCCGCTCCTGCCCTCTGCGCCACGCTCATCGTGTGGCTCTTCGCCATGCGCATCCTCATGGTGATCACCTCGCTCGCCAGCTACCTCGTCAACGACGCCATCAGCAAAATGCTCTACGGCGGCTCCAAGGATTTCAACCTCGAGCAGCCGCTCACGAATCTCGTTTGGATCACATCGCTCGTCTCGATCCTCGTCACCTACGCCGCCAGCTACGTCCTCCTCCGCGACCTCGCCGGCCAGCCCGAACTCTGGTGGGTGCTCTCGACCATCATCTCCCTCGGAACCATCGCCGGCGCGCTCATCCCCGAATTCACGAAGGCCTTCACCTCCACCGAATCTCGCCACGTGAAAGAAGTCGTCACCTCCTCGCGCCAGGGCGGCGCGTCGCTCAACATTTTGAGCGGTCTCGTCGCGGGCAACTTCTCCGCGTTCTGGACCGGCCTCTGCATCCTCGCGCTGATGTTTGGCGCGTATCACTTCTCCCAAAACGCCGCGCTGCAGGCGATGATGCCCGCCGAATTCCGTTTCGCCGCGCCCATCTTCGCCTTCGGTCTCGTCGCCTTCGGCTTCCTCGGCATGGGCCCGGTCACCATCGCCGTCGATTCCTTCGGCCCCGTCACCGACAACGCCCAATCCGTCTACGAACTCTCGCAGATCGAGCAAAAGCCCGGCATCGCGGAAGAAATCAAACGCGACTTCGGCTTCACCCCCGATTTCGAAAACGCGAAGCACCAGCTCGAAAAAGGCGACAGCGCCGGCAACACGTTCAAAGCCACCGCCAAGCCCGTGCTCATCGGCACCGCCGTTGTCGGCGCGACCACCATGGTTTTTGGCATCATCATGATGCTGAAAGGCATTTATCCGGATACCATTGAAAAGCTCTCCCTCGTCCACCCCGAGCCCATCATGGGCCTGCTCATGGGCGGTGCCGTCGTTTACTGGTTCACCGGCGCGAGCACGCAGGCCGTCGTGACCGGCGCCTACCGCGCCGTCGTTTACATCAAGGACAACATGAAACTCGACGCCGCCACCGCCGACGTCGCCGCGTCAAAAGAAGTCGTCCGCATCTGCACGCAATACGCGCAACGCGGCATGGTGAACATCTTCATCGTCGTCTTCTGCTTCAGCCTCTCGCTGGCGTTCTTCGATCCGTTCTTCTTCATCGGCTACCTCATTGGCATGGCCTTCTTCGGCCTCTACCAAGCCATCTTCATGGCCAACGCCGGCGGCGCCTGGGACAACGCCAAGAAAATCGTCGAAGTGGAATTGAAGATGAAGAACACCCCGCTCCACGCCGCCACCGTCGTCGGCGACACCGTGGGCGACCCCTTCAAAGACACATCGTCCGTCTCGCTGAATCCCGTCATCAAATTCACCACCCTCTTCGGCCTCCTCGCCGTCGAGATCGCCGTAAAAATGCCGGCCGCCATGAAGCACACCCTCGGCGCCGCGATCTTCATCGTCGGCCTGATCTTCGTCTATCGCAGCTTCTACAGCATGCGCATCCCGGTAGATGAAAAAGACGCCGCCGTCGTGAAACACCAAATGAAGCGCGGCTGAGCCCTCCGACTCCGAGGTGGAGCGCGTTGTCCCTAACGCGCTTGGTCTATTTCCGCCCTAAAACTCAGAGCATCGCAGTCAACACACTCAACCTCCGCCCGGGATTCCAACTTACCACCATTCCCGAACAAAGCCGCAGCCATCGCTGCGGCTTTTTCATCACAACTTCCCTGCGCGAACCAAATCCTCCGCCAAACCGACCAAAGAAACCACCTTCACTCCCTCGACGACGCATCCATAAAGATGCCCAAAATGCCGCCGGTCACTCGTCACCAGATGGGTGCAGCGCGCATTCACGGCCGCTTCCAAAATGGGCCGATCTTTGGCGACCAACTCGACTTCCAGCGGCACCGTCGCCTCGGGCACGAGGTCCACGCGAACCAGCATCCGATCAAATTCCGCTACCCAACCGGGACGCTTTTCGATCAAGTTTCGCCGCGCTTCGAGCACTGCCAAGGCACTCGTCACCGCCGATCCATTTTGGGTCAGAAGCTCGACCAACCCCGCCAGCGCCGTGCCCGCCTTCGCGGCGGAAAACATCACGTTCGCGTCTAAAAAAATCTTCACCGAGTCCGGCTTTTCAGAAACGCCTCCAACTCGCGCTCGCCCTTAGAGAATTCCGCCAACCGAGCAGGAGTATAGCTCTCAACCGGACCACCCTTGCTCCCGCTGCGGAGCAGCAAGCCCATCGGAGTCTCTTCCATCACCAAGTTGCCGCCGCGCTTTAGACCAAATTTCTCACGCACCCGTTTCGGGAGAACCATCGTGCCGCGAACACTGACTTTGAGCGTGCTGACCATAGGCGCACCGTAGCCCGCCAAGTTGGCATTTCAACTCTTCTCTACTCGCCGCCCCAACCTTCTCGCTTGAGGAGATAACATACGTTGTCGCAGTCGCCTAATTCCATGATGAGGTAGAAGTTTAACGCCGCCACCGATGAATTATTTTTTACCCCGACTGAAGCTCGTCACATTCAGACAATCGAAGAGCTGCTCTCCCTGAATCTTCCAAAAATCTATCACCGTCCAAGATCTCAGGAGCAGTTGGCCCAGGATGTTACCAGTAGTGCGCATTCAATGCACACCACCGCCGGGCTTTTCAGGGGACAACTCTTGGATTTGCCGCTCCTTCCCAAGTGCTACCGCCCACCATTTGAATTACAAGGGCAAGACGACGGATTTCTCACTCACTATAGGTGGCTCAAAACCACGAGCAAATTCAGGAAGTTTTGCGAACGCGCAAAATTACAGAATCCAACATTCCCTGATTCTCTTTCTGATCGCATGGCTATTGCGCAGCACTTTGGCGTCGACACTCCCTTGCTAGATTGGTCGCGAAGCATTTTCACCGCTATATACTTCGCAATCTTCAGCACGATGAGCCATCCAGGCTTCGAAAACATTCTGAAGGTCTACATCTATCACATCATAGACGAGCGCTTCTTCCGATCCGGCATCCCGGATGAGAACAAAATCGCAGGCTTTAGACATTCAGCATTCATTGAGCCGTTCCACATAGACCGACGCATCGAACGCCAACGCGGCGTCTTCTCGTATCATCCCGATCCGTCGCTTCAGCCGGAAAAGATACCGGTCAACGTCTACATTCTTAACGCGGACTTGATCATTAAACTGCTGGAGTTGATGGAGGGCTTCGGTTTCACAGGGGACTATTTTTTCCCCGACTATGCTGGAATAGCAAAGTCCGTTCAGGAAGATCTCGACTTGTAGTTAAAAACCGCGCTGACGGCGGATCAGTTTTGACTTACGCAGACTGAGACGCGCCCGCACCGGCGCGCCGCGCGCGGGCAATACGTCCAGGAACAAGATAACGCCGACATTTCGAGACCCATGCGCTCGGCGGCCCCTGCGCTCTTAATCGCGAGGAACGCAGTCACGCGCTCCCAGCGTTCTGCCTATTCGCTCAGCGCGACGCGCCTATAGGCGCGCGGGAGACTGCAACGAAGCCAGCGGAATTTTTGCGCTCTATGTGGCAAAAACTCCGGTCCGTCACGGATCGGACTGACGAAACGCTCACGCGTTCCGCTACTTGCCAGCTACGCTCCGTCGCCCGGTCTCTCAGCTCTCAACCCTCAGCTCTCAACCCTCAACTTCATTTCCCCGCTTCCACCCGCGTATAAAACTTCTCATGCGCCAGTAAGTTAAACTGGTGCACCGCGACGCCCAACTCCGCGAACGTGTCGCCAGCCTCTGCGTCGCCGCCGCCCATTTCCATCCGTCGTTGCGTGCGGCGGAAGCGATCACCCAGCGAACGTTGTTCATCCGTATCTCCGAGTTTGCGCAGGAGCTGGCGGATGGCGTCGGCCTTCTTCCGAGTCGACTTCACCAAGCGCAGCGCGGCGGGTAAGGCGATGCGTCCGGCCCCGGCATCTTTGAACACCCCGCACTCAAACGCCCGACACTGCCCCGGCCGATCCGCGTAAACCCGGCACTTGCGATCCGCGCACAACGCCACGCAGGGCTGACGAAAGAACGTGACCGCCGTCCGGCCGCGCGTGACCGCCACCGGCAGGCCGAGCGCCTTCAGTTTCTGCGCATCGTCGCCCGCGCCCAATTGGACGTTGTCGAAGAGCGTGCCATCGCAGCACAGGCCGCAGGCGAGGCAGAGTTGTTCACCTAAATTCACGCCCCACCCTCCCGCCACCGGCCGCCCGAGCGCAAGCCGGGGTTCCACGCCCGTCGATAGAGCCCGCGAGATTCCGACTTTCGATCCTCATCCCTCGGCCCGCTCAAACCGCCCGACATCGAGGTCGGGTTTCGAGCATTGTCGTTGTCGTGCCTCCCGCATTGCGGCGGAATTACCCTGCTTTCGCCCATGTCTTCACCCGCGCCCGACATCGTTCTCATCGGCGGCGGCATCATGTCCGCGCACCTCGGCGTGATGCTCAAGCGCCTCGATCCACGCCTCACGATCGATGTCTATGAAGCCGCATCCGAGCCCGCCCGCGAAAGCTCCGACGGCTGGAACAACGCCGGCACCGGCCACGCCGGCCTCTGTGAACTCAACTACACGCCTCCGCCCGCCATCGCCGGCACTCCGATCAACGTGACCAAGGCGGTCGAAATCTTCGCGCGCTTCGAGCAGTCGCGTCAGTTCTGGAGCTACGCCGTCGCGCACGGCCTCGCCTCGCGCCCGGCGGAGTGGATCCGCGCCGTCCCGCACCTGAGCTTTGCCCGCGGCTCCGCTCACGTTGACTTCCTTCGCGCGCGCCACGCCGCGCTTGTCGCGCACCCATTTTT
>JANXLP010000493.1 GCA_025355125.1 Opitutaceae bacterium
CAGGGGGGGATCGAGAAGCGGGGCGGGCACTGCGGCTGAGAGCTGAGTTTTGAAAGCAAAGAGGCGGATGTTCGGGCGAGGGTCGGGCTACGGGGCCAGGGGTTCGCCGCCGATGACTTTGTCGCCGTCGCGGCGCCAGCGATAGACGAGCGGGGCCTTGGTGCGGTCGAGCTGTTTGTAGAGCGCGGGGTCGGCGCGTTTGAGGAGTTCGAGTTCGACGAGGCCGGTGGCGTCGCAGTTGAGGAAACGGGCGTAGGGTTTGAAGTGCTCGGGGCGGCCGATGATGCGGGAGAGATCGGTGGCGGGCGCGGGTGGCGCGGTGCGGTCGAGGGCGAAGAAGGCGTAGGGGAGGCTGCGCAGGTCGATGCCGGCGCGCTGGCCGAATTTCACCCAATCGGGCGTGGCGAAAATCTCGGAGGGCGGCGGGGCGAAGAAGTGGCACCAGTCGCGTGCGTGCTCGGGCGCGAAGACGCCGCAGGCCAGGGCATGGGTGCAGGGGGCGATGATCGAGAATTGGGTGCGGAGGGTTTCACGGATGGCACCGAGCTGGCGGCTGACGACGTGGGTGCCGGGCTCGACCCAGAGCACGGATTCGGCGCGGGCGATGAGTGCGTCGAGTTCGGCGCGGGCGGCGGGCGTGAGCTCGTTGAGGACGTGGCTTACGACGAGCAGGCCGATGGGGGCGGAGTCGGATGCGGAGTCGGAGTTGAGAGTTGAGGGTTGAAAGTTGAGCGAGAGGGCGGCGGTCGCGACGTGGAGCGAGGGGAATTGGGCGCGGGCGGCGGTGGTGGCGAAATCGACGGCGAGGGGCGAGTGGTCCCAGAGATAAAGGGCGTCGAAATTCTCGGGGCCGAAGGAGGCGATGACACGGCGGCTGGCGACGCCGCTGCCACAGCCCCAGTCGAGCACGGTGCGGGCGGCGGGGCGCCAGTGGCGGAGGCGGAGTTCGGCGAGGACGGCGTCCCATTTCCAGCCGATGCGTGCGCCGTAGGTGAAGTCGTAGCTGGCGAGGTCGGCGTGGGTTTGCCAGTAGGAGGCGCCGGCGGAGGGGCCGGCGAGGAAGCCGGCGCGGAGACGATCAAGGGCGGGCCAGTCGAGTTCGGACCAAGTCATGGAAATAAATGGAGGGGGATCACCAGCGGCGCGTGAGGCCGTTGTTTCCGACAGCGACGAGGGTCACGGTGCGGGGTTCACGTTCACCGGGGGATTGGACGGCGAACTCGACGATGCTGCCGGGTTTTCGCTCGATCAGGATTTTGCCCAGCTCACTGCGCCGGCTGAGTCCGCCGGCAAAAGCGGTGACGGCGCGTCCGTCGATGCGGACGACCTCGTCACCGACTTTCAGGCCAGCGGCTTCGGTGGTGGAGCCTTCGGGGACTTCGGCGACGAAGATTTGCGCGATGCGATCCTCGGCGGTTTGCCGCGTCACGCGCAGGCCGACGGGGAAGCTGTTGAGGGGGTTTTCCTGGACGCGAAACGGCGTGAGGGCGACGGCGCCTGCAGGCACGGGTTTGGCTTTTTTAAGGGCCGAGTAGGGCGACGCTGCGGTGGCGTCTGTGGGCGTGATTTGCAGCAGGCCCCAGTAGTCGTCGCCGACGGCGAAAGTGAAGATCTCGCAGGCGGTGGAGCCATGGGCGCGGGGAGCTTCGAGAGAAACGAGGTGGCCGGGGTAGCCGATTTTGGTGGCGGGCGCGGAGCGGACTTTGGTGGTGGGTTCGACGAGGACGAGGGTGCGAAGGCGCTGGGCAAACGCCACGAGAGGATCGGGCACGGCGGGGGTGGCGGGCGTCTTAAAGATCAGCAGGCGGGGGGCGCCGACCCGGGGCGCCATGAGGGCGACGAATTCCAGTCCATCCGGCAGCGTGCGGTTGCCCGGGGCGAGGCGCCAGTGGCCGTCGGGGTCGTCGAGCGTGAAGGGCAGGTGCGGGAGTTGCGCGCGGGTGGGCGCGAGCAACGACAGGAAAAGGGCGAGCCACGGGATGAGTCGGACGGACGACACGCGGGAAAAGAAAACGCCGGCATCGCGAGTGGCGAGTGGCAAGTGTGTGTGGTGGCGAGAGGCGAGAGGCGAGAGGCGAGAGGCGAAAGGCGACGGGCGAGGGGCGAGGGGCGAGCGCGTGTGGGTCGTGGGTCGCGAGCGCGTGAGCGGGACGGCGGCGCTGGACATGGGCGGGATGCCCATACCACCACGGAGCCGTGCGGATGGAGGCCAGCGTGGACTTGCAGGAGGGGCGCAAACCGGAAACAAGTTCGGCACCCCATGGATATAGTCACGCCGCACGGTGCTTCGCGAGGGACGACCCCGGCCTCGCCGACGCCGGCTTTCTTCGGTATTCGCGCAGCGCTGTTGGTCTTGGTGGCGGTTGCGAGCATGCCGCTACTGGTCCTGATCGCGTTTAACATCCGGCGGGAGTCGGAGGCGGCGCGGAAGGATGCCCTCGATCTCGCTTTGGCGCGCGCGCGCGCGATGTCGAACGTGGTCGATAGCCAGATAGGAAGCGTCGATACGCTGTTGCTGAGTCTCACGCACCAGATCTCGACCAACGCGCAGGAGATTGAGAAAAACGAGGCGCTGTTGCGATCGGTGTGGTCCGATCTCCCTCCGCTGTATGTCAACCTGAAGACTTACGCGGTGGATGGGCGCTCACTGGGTTCCTCCACGGGGCTACGCACCGCGGCGGCGATGGACCGGCGTTATTTTAAGGAGGCGATGACGCAGCATGGTTTGGTGGCGGGCGACCCCGTTGATGTAGATAGCAATGGCCGTTGGACGTTAACTTTGGCGCGGCCGATTTTAGACGCGCAGGGACGCGCGACGGGTATGGTCGGCGCTACGATCAGCTTGGCGAAAATACAGGAGATTCTGGATGTGGTGGCGTTGCCGCCGGGCTCGGTGATCACGCTGCTCAACGAGCAGAGCGTCGTGCTCGCGCGCACGTTGGAATCGGCGCAATGGGTGGGGCGGAGCGCGCGTGACCGGCCGAATTTCATCCAGCAGCAGTGGCGCCGCTCGGGCACGGATGAACAGGTCTCCCTTGATAACACGGTGCGTCTGGGAGGTTTTGTCATCTGCTTGCGCGTGCCGTGGAATATCTACGTCGGGGTGCCGCAGGAGGCGGCCTACGCGGACGTGCGCAGGGCGCAGCGGAATGCCTACCTGCTCGGCAGCGGCGTCTTCGCGTGCGTGCTGCTGCTCGCGTGGCTGATGGCCAACCGCATCACGCGGCCCCTGATGCGGCTGGAGGCGGATGCGAGGGCTTTCGCGGGTGGCGATCTGGAGCGGCGGGCGCAGGTGCAGGCCAACAGCGAAGTGGGGAATCTGGCGAAGTCGTTCAACCTGATGCTCGACCGGCTCGAGGCGCGCGACGCGGAGTTGCGCACGAGCGAGTCGCGCTACCGCAGCCTGATCGACAACGCCCCGGAGGCCATCGTGGTGCTCGACGTGCAGACCGGGCGCTTTGTGGACAGCAACCCGCAGGCGCAGGCGCTTTTTGGGTTGTCGGCGGAGGCGATGCGCGAGGCGAACGCGGCGACCGTGAGTCCGCCGCAGCAACCGGATGGGACTTCGGCGGGGTCGGCGGAGGGGCGGGCACGGGTGAAGGCGGCGATGGCGGGGGAGGCCCCGGTGTTCGAATGGTGGCACCGCGACAGCGCGGGCCGGGAATTTCCCTGCGAGGTGAGGCTGATCCGTTTGCCGCACGATAGCCGCGAACTGGTCCGCGGGAGCATCACCGATATCACGGAGCGGAAGCAGGCGGAGCACCGGCTCCACGCGACGCTCACCTTGCAGCGCGCGATCCTCGACTCGACGAGCCACGCGGTGATCAGCACGGATACGGGCGGGATCATCACGCTCTTCAACCCCGCGGCTGAGCGGCTGCTCGGTTACACGGCAGCCGAGGTGGTGGGGTGCCGGACGCCGGAATTCCTCCAAGAGCCAGCCGAGGTGAGGGCGCGGGCCGCGGCGCTGTCGGGCGAACTCGGACAGACGATCAAGCCGGGGTTCGAGGTTTTCGTGGCGCGGGCCCGGCGGGGCGTGCCGAGCGCGGAGGCTTGGACCTATATCCGGAAGGATGGCACGCGACTGCCGGTCGATCTCGTCGTGACGGCACTGCGGGACGAGGCGGGTGAGATCACGGGGTTCCTGAAGATGGCGACCGACATCACCGCCCGCCAACGCGCCGAACGGCAACTCGCGCACGAGCGCCGCGTGATGGAGGAGATGGCGCGCGGGGTGAAGCTCACCGAGGTGCTGACGCAGCTGCTGATCGGCCATGAGGAGCTTTTTACGGGCTCGTTCGGTTCGGTGCTGCTGCTGGACGCGACGGGGCGCAGGCTGGGGCAGGCGGTGGCGCCGAATCTGCCGGCGGAATTTTCGAAGGAGATCGAGGGCATACAGATCGGGCCGAAAGTGGGCTCGTGCGGCACGGCGGCCTACACGGGGCGGACGGTGATCGTCGAAGATATTGCGAACGATCCGCTCTGGGCCGACTACCGGGGGCTCGCGCTGGCGCACGGATTGCGCGCGTGCTCGTCGGCGCCGATCCGCTCGGTGCAGGGGGCGGTGTTGGGGACGATGGCGGTCTATGCGCGGGAGCGGCGCCGGCCGCAGCCGCACGAGTTGGCCTCGATCGAGAGCAGCGCCAAGCTCGCGGGGCTCGCCATCGAGCGCAGCCAGGCGGATGCGGAGCGCATCAACTTCGAACGCAAACTGCTGGAGACGCAGAAGCTCGAGAGCCTGGGCGTGCTCGCTGGCGGCATCGCGCACGATTTCAACAACCTGCTCACGGGCATCCTCGGCAACGCCAGCCTCGCGAGCCTGGAATTGCCCGACGGTTCACCGATCCAAGACTACCTCGGACAGATCAACCAGGCGTCGTTGCGGGCGGCGGATCTTTGCAAACAGATGCTGGCCTACTCGGGGCGCGGCCGGTTTGTGGTGCAGAAACTGGACATCAACCATCTCGTCGAAGAGACGACGCACCTGTTGCAAATCTCGATCAGCAAGCAGGCGGTGTTGCGTTTCAACCTCGGGAAAGGTCTGCCGACGATCGAGGCCGATGCGACGCAGGTCCGCCAGGTCGTGATGAATCTCGTGATCAACGCCTCGGAGGCGATCGGCGAAAAAAGCGGCGTGATCAGCCTCAGCACCGGGCTCACGCGGATCGACCATGCGTATCTCGGCGGGACCATCGCGGCGCCGGAAATTCCGGAGGGCGAATATGTTTCGCTGGAGATTTCCGACAACGGCACCGGTATGAGCCCGGAGACGCAGGCGAAGATTTTCGACCCGTTCTTCAGCACGAAGTTTACGGGCCGCGGCCTCGGATTGGCGGCGGTGCTCGGCATCATGCGCGGGCACAAGGGCGCGCTGAAAGTTTACTCCGAGCTGGGGCGCGGCACGACGTTTAAGCTGCTCTTCCCCTGCGCGACCGGGCCGGCGGAAACTCCGGCGACGGCGGCGCCCGCGCGGCCGCTGTGGCGCGGGCGGGGCGTGGTGCTCATCGCGGACGACGAGGAGACGATCCGCAGCACGGCGGCGCGGATGCTGCGCGCGCTGGGTTTTGAAACGGCGCTGGTTTCAAACGGGCGCGAGGCAGTGGATGCGTTCCGCGCGAATCCGGGGGCGTATGTGATCGTGCTGCTCGACCTCACGATGCCGCACATGGACGGCGAGCAGGCGTTCACGGAGTTGCGCCGACTCCAGCCCGATGTGCGCGTGGTGCTGATGAGCGGATTCAACCGGCAGGAAGCCGTCGCGCGTTTCACCGGCAAAGGGCTGGCGAGTTTTCTGCAAAAACCGTTCTCGATGGAAGCCCTGACGGAGGTGATGCAGAGCGTGTTGGGTGGCGAGGGCGGCGGGAAGTGACGAGTGGCGGAGTGGTCTGAGAAGCGGGTTGAGGCCGGTGGGTTGAGTCTGCGCGGCAGGGCTCTACCGGTGGCTTGATTGGTTGCCCGCAGTGTTTGTCGGGCACTTTCTTTTTTACGTCACGTCTCCTGTCGAAAGTTTCACTTTTTTCCCGACCGGTAAAAGCCAGTAAGGCGTCATTCTTTCGTCGGCGTATATCGCCACCGATTTCCTTGGACACGGGACAGTGAACCCGAAAGCCCATGAATCCGATGTCCAGTCAAGTCCCAGAGAAGAGCACAGCCCAACCCTCCAGGCCGGAGCCCGCGGTG
>JANXLP010000501.1 GCA_025355125.1 Opitutaceae bacterium
GTGTAGGGCTTCCAGAAATCGGGACGCACGCCCTGGATCTCGGCTTCGGAGCCGACCCAGAACGACGATGCGCTTTTGCGACCCTGTTTAGTTGCGGTGACCCAGATGGGCTCGCCGCCCCACCAGATGGTTTTCTGCACCGAGGCCGTGCGGTTATAGCGGAAAAATTCGCCCGCGCCGGGATCGAAAAAATCGTTGTTTACGATGCCGTGATGGGACGGGTAGAGCCCGGTCACGATGGAGTAGTGGTTCGGAAAGGTGTTGGTCGGATAGACGGGAATCAGCGCGCGGGAGGTGGTGCCGGAAGCGATGAGAGCGCGGAGATTGGGGGTCTCGGCGGGATAGAGCGCGGCGTAGTCCCAGCGAAAACCGTCCATCGAGATGAGCAGCAGCGGTGGGGTCTCGGTGCCGCGCGCGGATGTCAGCGCGATGAGCACGACGAGGAGGCGGAAGGGCGAAAATGATTTCATGGTGCGAGCGTGACGAGGGTCGCGCCCCAGCCGCCGGTATGCTCGTCGCCGAGCCGAAATGAGGCGACGCGCGGCGAGCGGCTAAGCAGGGCGTGGACGGTGGTGCGGAGCGTGCCGGTGCCTTTGCCATGGATCACGCGGACGGTGCGCAGGCCACGTGCGGCGCAGGCGTCGAGGTAGGCGGGGATGAGTTCGCCGAGATCGCCCGGTAGAAACGTGTGCAAATCCAGCTCGCCCGTGATGGGCAGGGGGACGGGTGCGTCGGCGGGCAGGTCGGGCTGCATGGGCGGACGCGGGAGAAAATCAGACGTCGGCGTGGCCGTGTGGCTTTTCGGTGACAGGCGTGGTGGGCTGGACGGGGGTGGACAAAACCGGATCGGCAACCGGAGGCGCGGGCGGCATAATGGTCGCGGGTTTCTTGGTCTCTTCCTCCGTCAACGCGCGTTTGAATTCCTCTTCGACGCCGCTGGCGGCTTTTTTGAACTCCTTCATGGCTTTGCCAGCGCCGCGGGCGAGTTCAGGCAGTTTTTTGCCGCCGAACAGCACGAGGACGATGATCAAGATCAACACCATCTCGGGACCGCCGACGCCTTCGATGAAGGCGAGCGGGTGGACAGATAAATTCATGCAGGGAGTGTGACGCGGCCGCGGGGAATTTGTAACGGAAAAATATGGACGGAGCCGACGCGGTGAATCGAATGGCTTGCCTGGATGGCGTTTACCGCACGGCGACGCTGACGGTGAACTTTTCGGTATCGCCGGGCTTTACGAAGTGGAGGCCGACCTTGTGCTCGGCGGCGTTGGGCGGGCCCATCCAGGGCTCGACGCAGTAGTAGGGGGCGTTGTCGTCGAGTGTCCAGGTGACGAAGGTGGCGTCGGGCGGCGGGACTTTGGCGGTGCCGATGCGGACGGCGATGTCGCCGGGGCGACCGTGCTCGCCGAATATGACCTCGTTGGTTTTGAGGCCCGTGTGTTGGGTGTCGATGAGGTCGGGGCTGGAGAGAGGCTCATCGGTGTTGAGGGTCGGGCCGGGGACGAGTTGACCGGTGGTTTGATCCTGCCGGGTGCGGCGCGTGGCGGGGATGCGGATGAGGTAGTCGGCGCGCGTGGTGCCCTCGGTCCACGGCATAGTGAAGTAAAAATGGTGGCCGGCGCTCCACGGGAGCGGTTCGTGGCCGTGGTTGGTGAGGGCGTATTCGCAGGTGAGGCCGAGGGGCGAGAAGCGGTAGGTGACGTTGAACTCGAATTCGTAGGGATAGCAGGCGCGGCTCTCGGCGTTGGGCGTGAGCTGGGCGGTGAAGCCGGCGGCGTCGAGGCGCGTGACTTGGAAGTCGGACTGGCGGGCGAAGCCGTGCATGGGCATCGGGCGGCGCACGCCGTCGGCGGCGCGCCAGAAGTGGATGTCGCCCTGATCGAAGGTGCGGGCGTTGAAGGGGAATAGAACCGGGTTGCCGCCGCGCGTTTTGAAGAAGTCGTCGAGGCTGGTGAGGTCGGGCCAATAGACGATGTCGCGCACGGAGCCGTCGCCGAGAGTAAGATTCCAGTTCATGAGGCGGGCGCCCTTTTCGGGGTAGGCGAGAAAGGTGGACTGGCCGACACGCCAACGGGTGAGCGTCTGGCCGAGATAGGGGATCTTTTCCATGCTGCCGAGGAAGCACGCGGGGTGCGTGGGCGAAAAGGATTTTCGCGCGACATGCGCAGGAGAAGAAGGGAGGAAGTGTCGGACGTTTTTGGAAAGAGGGCGGGGCGGCTCCACCGGCGCGGCGCTTGCATGACGCGGAGGCGGGCCTATCACTACGAAGCGATGTTGCTGCGCTGGCTCACTTTTCTCGTCTCGATCCTCGCCATCGCCGGTGGGGCGGAAGTGGCTCCGGCTGCGAACGCGGAAGCGGAGACGATGAGCGCGCCGGTGGTGCAGAAGCGGGTCGTGATCATCCCGGTGCGCGATGAGATCGCCTCGCCGGTGCTGTATATTTTGCGGCGCGGTTTGAAGGAAGCCATCGAGCAGAAAGCGGATGTCGTCGTGCTCGACATGAAGACGCCGGGCGGCGCGCTCGACGTGACGTTTGATATCATGGAGGCGCTCGCGAAATTTCCCGGCGAGACGGTTACGTTCGTGAACAACGAGGCGATGTCGGCGGGGGCGTTTATTTCCGCGATGACGGGCGAGATCTGGTTCGCTCCGGATGGGATCATCGGTGCAGCGGCGCCGGTTTCGTCCACGGGGCAGGACGTGGATGCGACGATGAAGTTGAAAATCACGAGCTACCTGAAGGCACGGCTGCGCTCCATTTCGGAGGGCAAGGGCTACCGCGGGCAGGTGATTTCGGCGATGGTCGATGCGGACTACGAACTGAAGATCGGCGACACGGTTTTGAAGCCCAAGGGTGAGCTGCTGTCGCTCACGGCGAGTGAGGCGGGTAAGACTTATGGCGAGCCGGCACAGGCGTTGCTCGCGGCGGGCACGGCGAAGAGTATCGATGCGCTGCTGACGAAGAAATTTGGCGCGAGTGGCTTTTCGGTGAAGCGGCTGGAGATCACGTGGTCGGAGCGGCTGGCGGTGGTGCTGAACAAAATTTCGCCGGTGCTGCTCGGGCTGGGCATGCTGGCGCTGTTCATCGAATTCAAGACGCCGGGTTTTGGAATTTTTGGGATCACGGGCATCGTGTGCCTGAGCGTGGTTTTCATCGGGAGTTACGTCGCGGGCTTTTCGGGGCACGAGCCGATTCTGGTGTTTGGCGTCGGGCTGCTGCTCTTGGTGGCGGAGTTGTTTTTCTTCCCGGGCGTGGCGGTGGTCGCGATCGCGGGGCTGATGCTCATGCTCGGCTCGCTGGTGTGGGCGATGGCCGATCTGTGGCCGGGCGTGCCGCTGACGGTGGCGTGGTCGGGTGATGCGTTTCTGACGCCGCTGCAGAATCTCGGGTTCGGGCTTCTCCTCGCTGTAGCGCTGGGCTTGGCGCTAGCGCGGTATCTGCCGAGCGGTTGGATGTGGGATAAACTCGTGGTCGGTTCCGTGGTGGGCGGCGCGGCGCAGGTCGCCGGCGGTGCGCCCGAGGCGGCCGAGGGGCTGGCGGCACTCATTGGCCAAGCGGGCGTGGCGGCGACGGCGTTGCGGCCGGGCGGGCAGGTGGAGGTCGCGGGCCGGCGCTACGAGGCGACGGTGGCGGTCGGCAGTGTCAATGCGGGCGAGGCCATCGTGGTGCGTGGGCGCACGGATTTCGGTCTCGTGGTGGAAAGGGCGGACGCATGAACGCGATCGCGCTGCTCTTCCTCGTCGGGGTGTTGTTCCTCGCGGGCGAGGTTTTTGTGCCGGGCGGGATTTTGGGAATTTTGGGTGCGTTGGCGATGGCGGCGGGCTGCGGGGTCGCCTTCGTGCGCCTCGGGATGGCGGGCGGCGCGGTGGCCACGGTGGCGGCGGTCGCGTTACTGGGACTTACGTTGTGGGCCGAGTTGGTGTGGTTGCCAAAATCGCGGCTCGGGAAAGGTATGATCGTCGAGTCCAGCGTCGATGCGCAGAGCCAGCCGCCGATTGCCGCGGCCGACATCGTTGGCAAAACCGCCGAGGCGGAGACGCCGCTCGTGCCGACCGGCTATGTGCTCGTCGAGGGCCGGCGCTACGAAGCGTTTTCCCAATCTGGCCATGTGGCGAAGGGCGCGATGATGCGCGTCGCCGGTCAGGATAATTTTCGTCTGATCGTCATTAAAATCTAAAACCTACCATGCCCATGCCTTCCATCTTCCTCATCGCCATCATTGGTGTGCCCGCGCTGATCGTTTTTTTCATCGTCGTGTCGTTTTTCAATACGTGGCTCAAGGCCAAGCTCAACGGCGCACCGGTGGGTTTCGCGAACCTGCTCGGCATGCGGCTCGGCGGCGTGCCGGTGGACCTCGTGGTCGGCGCACGCATCACGGCGGTGAAGGCAGGCATCGAGGTCACCACCGATAAAATCTCGGCGCACTTCCTCGCGGGCGGTAACGTGATCCCGACGGTGCAGGCGCTGGTCGCGGCTAAAAAGGCCGGCATTCTCCTCGATTGGGATCGGGCGTGCGCCATCGACCTAGCGACCAAGGGTTCGGGTAAATCCGTGCTCGAGGCCGTGCGCACTTCGGTTGATCCCAAGGTGATCGACTGCCCCAATCCGGCCAGCGGACGCACGACCATCGACGGCGTGGCGAAGGATGGCATTCAGGTGAAAGTGAAGGCGCGGGTGACGGTGCGCACGCACCTCGACCGGTTCGTCGGCGGCGCGAAGGAAGAGACCATCATCGCGCGCGTGGGCGAGGGCATCGTCTCCACCATCGGCACTTCGGAAAGCTACAAAACGGTGCTCGAGTCGCCGGACAGTATTTCAAAGACGGTGCTCGCGCGCGGCCTCGATGTCGGCACGGCGTTTGAGATTCTCTCGATCGATATCGCCGACGTGGATGTGGGTGAGAACGTCGGCGCAAAATTGCAGGAAGCGCAGGCCGAGGCGAACAAGAGCATCGCGCAGGCGCAGGCGGAAATCCGCCGCGCGGCGGCGGTGGCCGTGGAGCAGGAGATGAAGGCGCGCGTGCAGGAGATGCAGGCAAAAGTCGTCGAGGCACAGGCGCAGGTGCCGCTCGCGATGGCCGAGGCGTTTCGCTCGGGGCGGCTGGGCGTGATGGATTATTACAAGATGGAAAACGTGCAGGCCGACTCCGCGATGCGGCAGAGCATCGCGCAACCCGAGGGGAAGAAGTAAGCCGCCGCAGATGAAATGGATCTTTGATCATTTCCAACTGGTCCTCGCGATCGCGGGCGGCATCGCTTACTGGCTGACTCAGCGGCGGGAGGCAGCGGCCGCGCAGGAGGCGAAGGAGAATCCGCAGCCGGCTTCGATGGCGGAGGCGGACGATGAGACGCGCGCGGAGCAGGTGCGCGAGGAAATTCGCCGGAAGATCGCCGCGCGGCGCGCGGGCACAGCGTTGCCGGAGCCGGTGGCGGCGGAGCGGTTGCCGACGGAGTCCGTGCAGGAGCCGGAGCGGAGATTTGAACTGCCGCCGGTGCTGCGGCCGCGGCCGGCGGTGGGGCCGACGGACACGTTTGGCGGGCCGATGATCCCGGCGTTGCGTCGCCGAGAAGAGGCGCCGCAGGCCGAGGTGTCGCCGATGGCGGTATCGACGGAGACGCTGGAGGCTTCGCTGGAGCGACAGGAGCAGCTGGCGGTAAAATTACAGGAGTTGGCCGATCAACGAGCCTTGGCCGAGCGCCGGGCGGCGGCGGTCGCCGTGACGCAGGCGGCCGTGGCGCGGCATGCATTGGCGGGCGATGAGCTGCGGCGGGATTTGCGCGATCCGCGGAGTTTGCGGCGCGCGATGATCCTGCGGGAAGTGCTGGGGACGCCGGTGGGCCTGCGGTAGGCCCGGCCGCGATTACGGGCTGCCGGGCGCCGGAATCATGGCGCGATTGTAGCCGGTGAAGCCGGTTACGAAGCGTTTTCCGGTGCTTGATTCGATCTTCACGTTCTCACCCGCCGTCGCGGTGATGTAGAGCTGACCGGGCCACGGGACGACTTGGGATTGGCCGCGACTGAGGGTGGCATCAAGAAGGACGCGGCCATCGGCAACGGTGGCGACTTTTAAGCGCACGGCGTCGATCGCGATAATGGTGATCGTGGGTTCGGCGGCGGGCTGGGTGGCAACGGTGGGGAGCGGGGCCGGCTTGGCCGTATCGGCAGAGCCGCCGGCGATGCCGCCAATGATGGACTTGGCGCCCCAGATCACGAGGATGGCGACGAGGACGCCGGCGGAGATCTTGCCGATTTTTAGGACCAGGGCCGGATCGAGGAGAGGGGCGGCGGGAAGATTGGTGCGGCTGCGAGATTGTTTGGGCTGGGCGCGCGATTGCTCGGCGGCGGGGGCGGAGGAGCGGTCGCCGCGTTCACCGGCGGAGGCGACGGAGACATCCATGCGGCCGTAGATTTCGCGGCTGGGCTGGCGGGGGCGCGAGGAGTCGTTGTGGCCGAGGGAAGCGTAGTCGTTGAGGATGCGCTCGGCGGGGAGCTTGAGGAAATTCGCGTAGGTGCGGAGGAAGCCGCGGACGTAAATCTCGCTCAGTCCGAGGTCGAAGTGGTTGCTCTCGAATTTCTGAAGATATTCGCCGCGGATCTTCGTGGCTTCGGCGGACTCGCGGATGGAGATGCCTTTCTGTTTGCGCGCGTCTTCGAGGCGTTCACCGATGGTCTGCATGTTGGGGCGAGTTAGGGAGTTTGCGGAGAGAAGGGAAAGCAGTAAGTGCCCACGGACGGCACAGAACACGCGGAAATGAAAGCGTGATGGGCCGGGAGGGATGCGGGCGTGAAATTTTAAATCGTGTCGAGATCGACGAGGATTTCGCGCGGGCTGGAGCCGTTTTCGGGTCCGACGATGCCTTTGTCTTCCATGAGATCCATGATGCGGGCGGCGCGGTTGTAGCCGATGCGGAGGCGGCGCTGAATCATGGAGGTGCTGGCGCGCTTCGTGGATTTGAGGACTTCGAGCGCCTGATTGTAGAGCTCTTCGTCGTCGCCCAAATCGCTGTCGTCGCCTTCGCCCTCCTCGTCTTCGTCTTCTTCGCGCGCGTCGCGGTCGATCTGCGCTTGGACGGACTGGGCGTATTGGGGCGGGCCGTTTTTCTTGAGGAATTCGACCATGGCCATGACTTCTTCGTCGGAGACGAAGGCGCCCTGCGAACGCACGAGACGCGAGCTGCCGGGGGGCGAGAAGAGCATATCGCCACGACCGATGAGGGTGTCGGCGCCCTTGGTGTCGAGAATGGTGCGGGAGTCCACCTGCGAGGCGACTTGGAAGGCGATACGCGAGGGGAGATTGGCTTTGATGACGCCGGTGATGACGTTCACCGAGGGGCGCTGCGTGGCGATGATGAGGTGGATGCCGGCGGCGCGGGCAAGCTGCGCGAGGCGCGCGATGCTCGTCTCGATCTCGGCCGGCGCGATCATCATGAGGTCGGCGAGTTCGTCGATGATGGCAACGATGTAGGGCAGGCGCTCGGGAATTTCGATGTCGGCGTTGACGCCGGCGAGTTCGGCCTGCTGTTCCGCGACGGGGAACTCGTGCTTCGGGTCCTTCTTGCGGTTGTTGAAGCCGAAAATATTCCGGACGTTGGCTTTCGCGAAAATCTGGTAGCGCTGCTCCATTTCGCCGAGCAGCCACTTGAGTGCCGCCGGCACTTTCTTCG
>JANXLP010000576.1 GCA_025355125.1 Opitutaceae bacterium
GCCGTAGGTATTTTTGGCGTGGCCGGGGCGGAAGCAGGCCTGGCCGAAGAGGGCGGCTTGTTGGTCGCCGGCGATGCCCGCGATGGGGACGCCGTTGAGCGCGGGGATCGTCTCGACGTGGCCGTAAACTTCGCTGCTGGAGCGGACGGTGGGGAGGACTTCGCGGGGGATGCGGAGGAGTTTTAAGAGGTCGGCGTCCCAGTCGCCGGTGTGGAGATTGAGGAGGAGCGTGCGGGAGGCGTTGGAGACATCGGTGGCGTGGACTTTGCCGGCGGTGAGTTGCCAGAGGAGCCAGGTATCGACGGTGCCGAAGGCGAGTTCGCCGCGGGCGGCGCGGCGGTGGGCGCCGGGGATGTGGTCGAGGAGCCAGGCGAGTTTGGTGCCGGAGAAATAGGGATCGAGGAGGAGACCGGTTTTTTCGCGGAAGAGCGGTTCGAGTCCGCGTTTTTTTAACTTCGCGCAGAGGGCGGCGGTGCGGCGGTCCTGCCAGACGATGGCGCGGTGGAGGGGGCGGCCGGTGGCGCGTTCCCAGAGGAGGGTGGTTTCGCGCTGGTTGGTGAGGCCGAGGGCGGCGAGGTTGGCGCCGGTGAGGTTGGCCTCGGCGACGGCGGCGAGGGCGGTGCGGCGGGTGGTTTCCCAGAGATCGGCGGGATCGTGTTCGACCCAGCCGGGCGAAGGGAAATGTTGCGGGAATTCCTGCTGGGCTTTGGCGACGGTGTGGCCGTGGCGGTCGAAGACGAGGGCGCGGGACGAGGTCGTGCCTTGGTCGAGGGCGAGGATGAATTTTTGCCGGCTCATGGGGTGATGGGGTAAGTGCAAGCATTGGCGGGCGCCGAAGTTTTCGGCAAGTGTGGCAAAATTTTTCCGAGCGGTTTGCATCGGGTGCCAGGGTTGCTTAATCATCAACGAATCACCGTCTTACTCCGCATGAAAATTTCCGTCATCCCCGCCGCGCTTGTCGTCATCTGTGCCCTGGCGGGTTGTAAACCGGCGGCGGCACCCCGGGCAGTCGCGCAGCCGCCGGTGCCTGTGCAGGTCGCGGTGGCGCAGAAGCTGGACGTGCCGCGCCGCATCTCGGCCATCGGCAGCGTGCAGGCGCTGCGCACGGTGAGCGTGAAGTCGCAGGTGGACGGGATCATCGCCGCGGTGCATTTCCGCGAGGGCGACGAGGTGAAGGTGGGCGAACTGCTCGTGACGCTCGACCGGCGGCCCATCGAGAACTCGCTGCGCATCGCGAGGGCCGATCTCGCCAACGCCCGCGCCGAGGCCGCGAAGGCTTCGACCGATGCGGACCGTTACAACGCGCTCAACCAGCAGGACGCGATCTCCAAAGAACAATTTGGCCTGCTGATGACGAAGCAGGAGACGACCAAGGCGCAGGTGCAGGCAAAGGAAGCCGCGGTGGCCAACGCCGAACTGCAGTTCGGCTACACGCAGATCAAGGCGCCCATCGCGGGCCGCACGGGTCAGCTCATGCTTCACGAGGGTGCGCTGTTGAAGGCCAACGACGCGGCGCAGTCCATTGTCACGATCAACCAGATCACGCCGGCGGCGGTGGCGTTTTCCGTGCCCGAGGCGGTGCTCCCGCAGATCCGCACGGCGCAGGCGGCGAAGGCGCTCAGCGTGAGCGTGCACAGCCGCACGGCCGGTATCGACCGCAACAACGGCCAGCTCGATTTCATCGATAACACCGTGGACGCGACGACGGGCACGATTCTCCTCAAGGCGGTTTTCCCCAACGACGACCACGTGCTCTGGCCGGGACAATTTCTGGATGTCGCGACGGATGTGGGTATCGATGTGGGCGCGATTGTGGTGCCCGCGGTGGCGGTGCAGACGGCGCAGACGGGGTCGCAGATCTACGTCGTGAAACCCGATCAGACCGTCGAGCTGCGCCCCGTCGAAGTGCTGCGCACCGACGGTGACCGCATGTTGATCGCGAAGGGCGTAGCGGCCGGCGAGACGGTCGTCACGGACGGCCAACTGCGCCTCGTGCCGGGCTCGAAGATCGAGGCCAAGGTGCTCGGGGCCGAGTCGGCGCCGAAGGCCGGGAAATCCGGCAAACCCAAGAGTCCCGCTCCCACCCCAGTCTCCGCTGCGGCCGCGCCCGCCGCCAAGCCATGAACCTCCCCGAACTCTGTATCCGTCGTCCCGTGATGACGACGCTGCTCACGGCGGCGTTGTGCGTCTTCGGCGTGATGTCCTACCGGCTGCTGCCGGTGAGCGATCTGCCCAACGTCGAATTTCCCACCATCGTCGTTTCCGCGTCGTTGCCCGGTGCCACGCCGGAGACGATGGCGAGCGCGGTGGCCACGCCGCTCGAACAGCAACTCGCGACCATCGCGGGCATCGATTCGATGACCTCGTCGAGCACGCTCGGCAACACGCAGATCACGCTGCAATTCGCACTCGGCCGCAGTATCGACGCCGCCGCGCAGGACGTGCAGGCGGCCATCGCCGGCGTGCAGCGCCGGTTGCCGACGGACATGCCGTCGCCGCCGTCGTTTCGGAAAACCAACCCCGCCGACCAACCCATTCTGCTGCTCGCGCTGAGTTCGCCGACACTGCCGCTTTCCGTGGTGAACGAATTCGCCGAGACGCAGCTCGGCCAGCGTCTCTCCACCATCGACGGCGTCTCGCAGGTTTCGGTTTACGGCTCGCAGAAATATGCGCTGCGCGTGCAGCTCGACCCGCGCGCGCTCGCGAGCCGCGGCATCGCGCTCTCCGATGTGCGCACCGCTCTCTCGGCCCACAACGTCAACTTGCCGACGGGCATCCTCGAAGGCGCGCGTCAGTCGATGACCGTCGTGGCGACTGGCCAGCTCGACAAGAGCGCGGAGTTTCGCGACATCGTCGTCGCTTACCGCAAGGGTGCGCCGGTGCGCCTCGGCGAACTCGCGGCGGTGCTCGACAGCGTGCAGGACAACCGCTCGGCCAATTGGTTTTACAACAAGGGCGTCGGCAACCGTGCCGTCGTGCTCGCGATCCAGAAACAGCCCGGCAGCAACACCGTCGAGACCGTGGACCGCGTGCGCGCGGTGTTGCCGCTGTTCCAGAGCCAGTTGCCGGCGTCGGTGAACCTCAATGTGCTGATCGACCGCTCGGAGGCGGTGCGCGAATCCGTGCACGACGTGCAGTTCACGCTGATCCTCTCCATCGCGCTCGTGGTGCTCGTGATCTTCCTCTTTCTACGGACGCTCACGGCGACGCTGATCCCGGCGCTGGCGATCCCGATGGCGCTGCTCGGCACGTTCATCGCGATGTATTTCTTCGGCTACACGCTGGACTATCTCTCGCTGCTCGCACTCACGCTTTCGGTGGGCTTCGTGGTCGATGACGCCATCGTGATGCTCGAAAATATCGTGCGCTACATCGAGAAGGGCATGCCGGTGCGCGAGGCGGCGTTCAAGGGCGCGGGCGAGATCGGGTTTACGATCATGTCGATGACGATTTCGCTCGTGGCGGTGTTCATTCCGGTGCTCTTCATGAGCGGCATTCTCGGGCGGCTGTTGCACGAGTTCGCGGTCACGATCACGGCATCGATTTTGATTTCGGGCGTCGTGTCGCTCAC
This sequence comes from Opitutaceae bacterium, assembly GCA_025355125.1. Taxonomy (GTDB): domain Bacteria; phylum Verrucomicrobiota; class Verrucomicrobiia; order Opitutales; family Opitutaceae; genus Tous-C4FEB. The sequence goes on from JANXLP010000576.1 coordinate 3,572, forward strand.
GCTCACGCCGATGTTGTGCAGCCGGTTTCTGAAGCCGCGTGTCGAGGGTCATGCGGCGGATCACGGGCGCTTCTACCGGATGACGGAAGGCGCGTTCAACGGCCTGCTCGGCGCCTACGAACGCACGTTGAAATTCTGCCTGCGGCACAAATTCGCGACGGCCAGCACGGCGGTGGTGATGGCGGTGCTCACGGTGCTGGTCGCGCGGCAGTTGCCGCAGGGTTTTATCCCGACCGACGATGTCGGCATCCTCGTCGTGCAGACGGAGGCGGCGCAGGATATTTCGTTCCAGGAGATGGGGCGGCACCAGCAGGCGGTCGCGGCGATCGTCGCGCAGCATCCGGCGGTCGAAGCGTTCATGTCTTCGATCGGCGGTGGTCTTTTCGGCTCGGCCGGCAACACCGGCCGCATGTTCATCCGGCTCAAGCCGCGCAACCAGCGCATCCCGGCGGCGCAGGTCGTGCAAGACCTGCGGCGCTCGCTCGCGGCCGTGCCGGGGGTGCGCGCCTACCCGCAGATGCCGCCGGCGATCCGCATCGGCGGGCAGAACACGAAGGCGCTGTATCAGTTCACACTCTTCGGCTCCGACTTGAGCGAGCTCTACGTGGCGGCGAAAAAACTGGAGACCTCGATGCGAGGCCTGCCCGATTTGCAGGACGTGAATTCCGACCTGCAGATTTCCAACCCGCAGCTCCGCGTGGAGATCAAACGCGACCGCGCGGCGACGCTCGGCATCACGCCGCAGCAGATCGAAGACGCGCTCTACAGCGCCTACGGTTCGCGCCAAGTCTCCACGATCTATACGCCGAGCAACCAATACTACGTGATCATGGAAATGGCGCCGGAGTTTCGTGAAAACTCCGAGGCGCTCTCGCTCATCTATCTCACGAGCCGCGACGGCCGCTCGGTGCCGCTCGACGCGGTCGCGGCGCTCAAGCGCGAGGTCGGCCCGCTTTCCGTGAACCATCTCGGCCAACTCCCGGCGGTGACGCTCTCGTTCAACCTCCGCCCCGGCTTCTCGCTCGGGCAGGCGACGGCGCAGATCACCGAACTCGCGCGGCAGGAGTTGCCCGCGTCGATCAGCACGGCGTTCCAAGGTTCGGCGCAGGCCTTCACCTCGTCGCTCGCCGGTCTCGGTCTGCTGCTCATCGTGGCGGTGCTCGTGATCTACATCGTGCTCGGGGTGCTCTACGAAGATTTCATCCACCCGATCACGATTCTCTCGGGCCTGCCGGCGGCGGGTTTCGGCGCGCTGTTCACGCTGTTGGTTTTCCGAGAGGAGCTGAACATCATGGGCTACGTCGGCGTGATTCTGCTCATCGGCATCGTGAAAAAGAACGCGATCATGATGATCGATTTCGCGGTGGCCGCGCGCGCCGACGGCAACCTTTCCGCCCACGAGGCGATCTACGAAGCCTGTGTGGTGCGCTTCCGGCCGATCATGATGACGACGTTTGCCGCGTTGGCGGGGGCGTTGCCCATCGCCCTCGGTCTCGGTGCCGGCGCGGAGTCGCGCCGTCCGCTGGGCCTCGCCGTGGTGGGTGGTCTGATCGTTTCGCAACTGCTGACGCTCTACATTACGCCGGTGATTTATATCTACTTGGACAAGTTCACCGGCCGTTTGCGGAAGAAGAAACCGGTGGCGCTGCAACTCCCGGCTGCCGAGGCTGTGCTCGCTAAGTAGGCTCGCCCGCCCGGAGCGTGGGCCGGGCGCTCCGCGTGCGACCTGACTCTACCGCAACTCGCTGCGGCTTAGATCTCAAGTGTGCCCTGGCCGCGCGCGGAGCGCACGGCCCACCTAGCGGATCGCCTCGCCGGCCCGTAATCGGCTGAAACCTTGCGAAACTCGCCGTGTCTCCCATGTTGCTCTACCTGATTTCGCCATGAAAACCCTCATCTCCATCTCCCTCGCCCTCGCGGCCTTTGTCCCGGCGCAGGCGCAACTCCGTCCTGAAGCTGTCAACGGTGCGGTCATCGGGGCAGCGGCCGGTGCCATCATCGGCCACAACAGCGGCAGCCTCGGTCATAACGCTTGGCGCGGGGCCGCTTATGGCGCGGGTGCCGGCCTGCTCATCGGCAGTATCGCCGGAGAGTCCAACCACCGCTCGAACGCCCATCGTCCGGCCACGCCTTATTATGGGCGGCCTTATGGCTACGGTGGTTACGGGTATAGCTCCGGCTACTGGGGTGATGGCTATGGCTATGTTTCGCGCCCGTATGTTTACCGGTCCGCACCGGTTTATTATTACGACGATTCCGATTACTACGTCTCGTCACGGTCCAACTACGCCAGCAACGGTCTTTTCCTCGGTGCGCTCGCCGGGGCCATCATCGGTAACAACAGCGGCAGCCTCAGCCACAACGCCTGGCGCGGTGCCGCCTATGGTGCGGGTGCCGGCCTGCTGATCGGCTCCATCGCGGAAAACAACGCCCGCCGCCGCGAAGCCGCCGCCGCCCAAGCCGCCTCGGTCTCCTACGCCCCGCCCGCGCCCGCTGCGACGACGCAGGCCGCGCCCGTCGGCCAGCAGGCGACCACGATCATCAATAACAACTACTACAACTCCGCGCCCGCTTCCCCGATGAGTTCGGCGAACAGCATGTTTGGCCGGAACTGACAGCTTCCGCCCGTTTCTCACCCAGCTCGTTTCCTTTTACCATCTTCACACCAGCACCATGAAAACCTCCCTCCGTATCCTCGCCCTTGCCAGCATCGCCGCGCCCGCCCTCTTTTTGGCCGGCTGCGCCACGGGCGTCCAAAATCCCTCGGGCGTTCCCGTCACCGAGATGAAAGCCGACGAGCGCGGTTTCGTCGCCGGCACCGGTATCGAATCGCAAGACCTCGTTGTGGTTAGCGACAAGATGGCCCGCGGCGTTCTGGCGATTCCCGAGATCGCCAACGCCAAGGTCACGCCCCGCATCGTTCTCGATCCGGTCCTCAACGAGACCCGTTTCGCGATCAACAAGGACATCTTTCTCACGCGCATCCGTTCCCTGCTTAACGAGAAATCCATGGGCAAGGTGCGCTTCCTCGACCGCGAGATGATGAAGACCCTCGAGCGCGAGCGTGACCTCAAACGCAGCGGGCAAGTCACCGCCAGCGCCGATCCCTCGGTCGTCGAGTTCCGCGGCGCCGACTACTTCCTCACCGGCAAGCTCCAAGGCCTGACCACCAAGACCTCCGCCGGCACGAGCGATTATATCCTCTACAGCTTCCGCCTCACCGACGCGCGCACGAGCGAGATCGTCTGGGAGAGTTCCTCCGAGATCAAGAAGCAGGGTCTCGAGGACGCCGCCTATAAGTGAGCCGCTCGCTCCGCCTTGCCCTTCTGAAAAACGACGGCGGGTGTCGGCCTTGCGCCGCGCCCGCCTTTTTCATCCGCTCTCTGTCCGATGGTAAAATCTCCTTCACGCTTCCCCTTCCGTCGCCTCGCACTCGCCGGTGCCGCCTTAGCGCTCCTCGTTCTCACCGGCTGCGCCACGCTGCCCGAGCGCAAAGAGATCCGCTACACCGGTGACCCGATCATCGACGGCAACGCCGAGCGCGCCGCAGCACCCGTGCGCGACCGCGCACTCTGGGACTTCCGCATCGCCGCCAGCGCCCTGCGCGTAAACAACGATGCCGAAGCCAAGCTGCATCTCGACGACGCCATCCCGCTCATCGGCGGCATTCTCGCCAATAACGAAGACGCAAAAAAAGCCCGCCGCATGTTTTTTGGCGGTGAGAGCAACAAGATCTTCATCGGCGAGCCTTACGAGCGCGTGATGGCCTACTATTATCGCGGCCTCCTCTACTGGCGCGACGGCGAACCCGACAATGCCCGCGCCTGCTATCGCTCCGGCCAACTCATCGACAGCGATGCCGAGACCGCCGAATACAAGAGCGACTACGTGCTCCTCGATTATCTCGATGGCCTCGCCTCGGCGAAACTCTCCAGCGATGGCTCCGACGCCTTTGCCCGCGCACAAGCCAGCGCCAAGGGAAAAAAGCTCCCTCCTTACGACACGTCGGCCAACGTCTTGATCTTTGCCGAATACGGCACCGGCCCGCGCAAATACGGCGGCGGTGAATTTGGCGAACAGCTCAAGTTCTTCGTCAAGGATTCCACCGCGCATGCTGCCACGCTCGCCATCAAAGGCCAGACCGTGCGCCTGCCGGCTTACGACGATCTCAATTTTCAAGCCACCACGCGCGGTGGTCGCACGATGGATTACATTCTCGGCCAGCATGCCGTGTTCAAAGGCGGCGCGGATAAAGTCGGCGACGTGGCGCTGGTCGGTGCCGCCATCGCGGCGAATCAGCGTGGCCGCAATGCCGATACCACGGCTCTCGCCCTCGGCGCCTTCGGTGTTCTCAGCAAACTCGCTTCGGCGGCGACGACCGTCAAAGCCGACATCCGCATGTGGGACAACCTCCCGCAGCGCCTCAGTTTTGCCGCGGTCCGCCTCGCGCCCGGTGACTATCCGGCCACGTTGGAATTCCAAGATGCCAGCGGCCGCACGCTGCCCGGGCTCACGCAAACCCTGAATCTCCACGTCGATGCGACCGACCGCGATACTGTGATATTTCTGAGCGAACTTAAACGCTGAGTGCGAGTCACACCCTTACCAACCACCACCGAATCCTGACATGAAAACGAAATCCCTCTCCCTCATCGCAGCCACCGCCGGCCTCGTGCTGTTGGCCGGCTGCGCCACCGAGCCCGGCCCGTTTACGCCGCAAGACACCACCCGCTACACCCTCGAGAATACCGAGAAATTTATCCTTCTCGATAAGCCCACGCAGACTTCCGTCACCTTCACGGGTGCCATCGAGAGTAAAACGGCTGATGGCCGCCTCGAAGTCGTGGCCAACGTGAAGAACCGCGAGAACCGCCGCATTCAGGTCCAGATAAATTGCGTCTTCAAAGACGACCAAGGCTTCTCCACGAACGACGAGACGCCGTTCCAGACGCTCATCCTCGCCGAGAATTCCACCGAGGCCGTCCGCTTCACCGCGATGAACACCCTCGCGAAAAAATACACCATCCGCGTGCGTCAGGCGCGCTGAATCCAATCCCTCCCTCTTCTTAATCTTTCTCTTAATCTTAATCTTTCTCGTTCTCCCGGTCCTCCGATCAGAGCGGATTAAAAATTAAGAGAAAGAGGAATGAGAAAGATCCCATCTGTCCCCGCCATGAAACCCATTCTGCTCCCGCTCTTCCTGCCGGCTCTCACCCTTGTCGCGCTCGCGCAAAATCAACCCGCACCCGAGCCGCCCGTCCCCGTCACCCAAGCCTGGCCCGCGCCGGCCGCCCAGCCCGTGGCTCCCGCCGAGCAACGTCTCTACGGCCCGGGTTCATCGACGCTCATCGCGCCGGAAGCCGCGCGTTCCGTCGTTGAAAAATTCCGCGCCGCTTATGGCGCCACCAACGCCCCGCGCATCGTCATCTACGTGAACCGCGCGCTCGTCGATGCGGCCGGTCTCAAGCTCACGGGGCGCACCGAAAAATATTCCGAGAAGACCGCCGACGGTAAAGTCACCGCCGGCAACACCAGCGGCACCAACACCTACGCGGTCAAAGAATCGGCGACGGCCACACTCGCCGATCAGCAGACGGTGCGCGACATCGAGCGCCTGCTCGGCCGCGCCTTCCGCAACGGCGGCGCCAAGCTCGCCGACCAGCGCACGGCCGGCGTGATGCTCACCGCCCAACCCGGCGCGCGCCTCATCGGTGACCAGGCCGGGAAAGAGCGCGAAGCCCTCGCGCAGTCGGCTGACATCGCCGTCGAAGTGTTGATCTCCAGCCGCAACCTCACGGTCGCGGAAGTCTCCGGCGACACCACGGTCGCGGTGCCCGATATTCAGATGACCGCGATCCGCCTGAAGGACGCAGCCATTCTTGGTCAGGCCTCTGCGAACGATGTGCTCGGCCAGGGTGCCGGCCGCGCGGCGAAACAGTTCGGCGTGGCTGAGATCACCGAAGCCACCGCGCTCGCGCTGATGGAAGACATGCTGGTCTCGGCGAATCCGCCAGCGGCGAAGTAAGCGCGAGGTAGTGTGAAGCAGGTGGGCCGTGCGCTCCGCGCGCGGCCTTTTTGTGTATCGACGCGCGACTTCGCAACGAGGTGACGCAGGTTTGAAGTAGGGCGGGTCTCTGACCCGTCCCTTCGCGCTGCAAGCAAGGGCGGAGGGACGGGGCGGAGCCCCGCCCTACTTTCAAGCGCGGCAGTTTTTATTTTAGTAACCTTGAAATAGTGAGGCGTGACGGCGTGGGCGCGGGCGCATCGGCCGCGCGCGGAGCGCACGGCCCACCCGGGGCGTGCGATTTACTTCGGAGCGGGCGTTTTTGGAACCGGGCCGAAGGTCACGCCGGCGGCGGCCTCGTTCATTTCC
>JANXLP010000630.1 GCA_025355125.1 Opitutaceae bacterium
CCTCGTTTTCGATCCCGGGATCGATGACCCCGATGTTTCCCGTCGCGACTTCCTGCACCAAAATCACGTAGGAGAATTCCACCCCGATGCACTGATCGACGCAGGCATCCGTGACCGTCAACTGGCTGCCATAAGGATCTCGGCTGATACCGACGGACCGGAATTCAAGCCGGCCCACGCCGCCGTTGGGGGATTTAAACGCGACGCCCAGCATCACGTATCTCGGATCGGGCAACTGATACGTCAGCAGCACGGATCCGTTATAACCTGGAGGCACGGTTATCACGATTGTTTGGCCATCGCCGGAAAATACCGGCGGGATGGGCGCCGGCGGCGGCGAGGTGTCGTGCGGCGGCGCGATGGTGGCGAGGATGGACGGGCTTTGCCCGTAAATCCCGACCATGGGCACGAATTTTTCAACGGAGAGCAGAACGGTGGCGGTAAACATAATGACTGGATTGGTTCCTGGGTTGATCTGACGGACTACGGGACGACCTCCAAGACGGAAGCCGCCAAAGGTTCGATGGCGTGGTAACCAAAACGGCGGAGACGCTCGATGATCGGCCGCGCCTCCCCGGTTTTTCCACTGAGCACGAGTGCCTGCGCCACAGGATCGAGGAGTCGCCAATCGTTCGACTGGGTCCAACGCGGCGCGAGAACTTCCAAAGCCCGCGCCCAGTGACGTTGCGCGACGTCGGGTTGATTTTGGGCGGCGGCGATTCGGCCGGCCAATAGGTGCGCCTGCGCCAGTCCGCCGAGCGCGAGGTTGCTCACGCGATCCTCTTTCAGCAGGAGCTCGCCCAGTTCCATCGCCCGATTCACCGCCAGAAGTGCGTCCGGCCGCTGGGCTTTCATCCGCGTCCTCGCTTCCAGTAACCAGGCCACGGCAACCCAGGTGGTAAATATCCGCGACGAGGGTTCGGCGGCTGCCATAGTTTCGAGTTTGGCCCGCACCTCATCCATACCGGCGGGAACATCGCTCTGGGCCAGCCTCTGCGCGGCTTGTTGCAACCGGGCTTGGAGAGTCGCGATCAACCACTGTTGGTTCTTTGGGTCCTGTGCGACCAGGGCATCGAGCATCACGAGTGCCCGCTCGAAATAGGCCATCGCCTCCACGCGGCGGCCGGCCACCCCCAAAACCGAGCCATTCAGAAAAAAACCATCGGCCAACCGAAAACGCCAGCGTGCCACCGTGGGCTCAAGAGCCACGAGCGCATCCAATCGCGTCAGCACTTCGCCGTAGTGGACAATCGAATCGTCCAACCGGCCATCGGCTTCGGCCACGCGGCCGAGCCATGAGACCGCGTCCGTCATTTGGAACAGGAGCGGCGGGTCGGCCGGACTCGCCGCGAGCATTTCCCGCACGGATGCCACCTCGGCGAAAAATCCCGTCCGTGCCTCCACAAGATTGCCGCGGTCGTGCTCCAAAACAGCCAGATTGTGATAGCCGAAGTTAAGCTCGCGTTGCGCGCGTAGCGTTTTCCCCTCGATCGTCGTCAATGCGATAGCGGTGTCGCGGTAGCGCGTGAGCCATTCCCGTTCCGTCGTGGTGTCGCCTCGGCGGCGCGCAACAAATCCAATCCAGTATTCGGCCTGCGCCCGCTCGAAGAACATGTCGCCGTCGCGCGGATGCCGCGCCGCAAGCGCGGAGGCGCGGGCGTAGGCGGTCGTGAAGGCGGCCGCGGCCTCGGGGTAACGCGCTTGGTCGAGCCGCGTCTCGCCGATCTGCGTGAGCGCCTTCGCCTGCCGCGCGAGCGCGGTGTCCGTGAGATCGCGCGGATCGAGGGCGGCGAAATACGCCATCGCCTGCTCGCCGATGGCATCGAGGAGATTGAGCCGGCCGAGTTTTTTGAGTTCAGCGCGAAAATCTCCAAGCATGAACGCAAGCAGCGCCTCCGCCTGTTCCTGCCGGCGCTGCGCATCGGCGCGGGCGAGCGCCTCGGCCCGGCCGGCGGCGGTGGCCGCGTCGCGCTCGGCACTGGCGACGCGCTCCGCGCGGGTCGCGCGCACCGCCTGGCGCACGCTGACCACCGTGCCGACGATGAGTGTGAGCGCGATGGCCCCCGCGCTGATGCAGGCCACGCGGTTGCGCGCGGTGAATTTCTGCAGGCGATAATGCGCCGAGGGCGGCCGGGCGAGCACCGGCTCCATCCACAGGTGCCGGCTTACGTCGTCCGCGAGTTCCTTGGCCGAGCCGTAGCGGCGGTCGCGGTCTTTCTCGAGCGCACGCATGACGATCCAGTCGAGGTCGCCGCTCAGAAATGAAGTGAGCTGCATCGGCCCCGCACCGCGCAGCCGCGCCACCGTCGCGCGGTCCGCGCCCGCGAGCGTGGAGACAAGCATCGAGGGCCGGGGCGGATCGACCTCACGGATGATCCGGCGGATCTCGTCGAGACCGGCGCGCACCAGCGCATCCGGATCGTGCGGAGGCCGGCCGGTGAGCAGTTCGTAGAGCACGACGCCGAGCGAATACACGTCGCTGCGCGTATCGATATCGAGGTCGCGCCGCTCCGCCTGCTCCGGGCTCATATAGGCGGGCGTGCCCATGAACTGCTCGAGGCCGGTGAGCAGCGTCGCCTCGGTGAGCCGGCCCTGCGTAGCCTTGGCGATGCCGAAGTCGATCACCTTGGGCGCAGCCACTCCGTCGTGCAGCGCGACGAGGATGTTCGAGGGTTTCAGGTCGCGGTGAATGATGCCCTTCTGGTGCGCGTGCTGGAGCGCGAGACACACGCGTGAAAAAAGCTGCAACCGCGCCGTCATCGAGAGGCCCTGCCCGTCGCAGAATTTTGTGATCGGCACGCCATCGACAAACTCCATCACGAAAAACGGCCGCCCGCTCTCGGTCGCCCCCGCGTCGAACACGCGCGCGATGTCCGGATGATCCATCATCGCGAGCGCCTGCCGCTCCGCCTCGAAACGCGTGATCACGGCGCGCGTGTCCATGCCGAGCTTGATGACCTTGAGGGCGACCCGACGGCGCACGGGCTCCTTCTGCTCGGCGAGATAGACGACGCCGCAGCCGCCCTCACCGATCTTTTTGATCAACGTGTAGCGGCCGATCACGTCGCCGGGATTTTCATCGGCCCGCGCCGCCGCCCGCTCCACTGGAGATTTCTCAAGAAAGCCCGCCGCTTCGTCGTGCCCCGCGAGCAGCGCCGCCACCCGATCCCGCAGCGCGCCGTCGCCCGCGCAGGCCCGGTCGAGAAACGCGGCGCGTTCAGCGGCGGGCAGGTCGAGCGCTTCGGAGAAGATATCGTCGTCGCGGTTCAAGGGCAAAAGGGCGCTACGGACAGCAACCCGGTTCAAAGCGTAAAAACGGCGGGGAAAGGGCCATCACCCACGGAGGCGTTTCACTTCGTTGAAGAGCCACGCCTGCGCATAAGCCCAGTCGCGCTTGGCCGTGCGGTGGGAAATGCCCAGCACATCGACCACTTCCTCGAGGATGAGACCGACGAAGTATTTCTGCTTCACGAGCTCGGCCTTGCGCGCGTCGTGCGCAGCGAGCGCGTCGAGCGCCTCGTTCACGAGCAGCAGTTCCTCGTCGTCGTGGCTCGGCGAGGCGATCTCGAAGCCCGTGGCATCGGCGCTCACCTTTGCCAGATCGCCGCCATGACGCACCGCGCGCTTGCGGCGGGCATTGTCGATGAGGATGCGCCGCATACCCTCGGCGGCGGCGGCGAAAAAATGGGCGCGGTTGTTCCATTGCGGCTGCCCGTCGCCTCCGAGCCGGAGCCACACCTCGTGGACGAGCGCGGTGGGTTGCAGCGTCTGGCCGGGCGCCTCGCGGGCCATCTTGGCGGCGGCGAGTCGGCGCAATTCTTCATAGACGAGCGGCAGCAATTGCTCGGCGGCAGGCACGTCGCTGGACGGGATCGGCAAGGAGCTGGTCGTGGGTTCGCGGTCGTTCACCGGATGCGCAGGTTGGGCAGCGGCCAATTCGATAGAAACAACAAATACCGACGCCGCCGGGAAATTTCGCCAGGCGGGCCGGCGAATTTCCCTCCGCCCGCGCCTTGCCTGCGACTCCGCGCGCGCCTTACCTCGCCCCGTGCCCATCGCGCTCTTTCCCGCTCTCATCGCCGATCTCACCCGCTGGCGCCGTGATTTTCACCAGTATCCCGAGCTCGGGTTTTGTGAATTCCGAACCGCCGCCCGCGTCGCCGCCACGTTGGAAAGCCTCGGCTGGCAGGTCGCCGCCGGCACCGAGGTCATGCGCGCCGATGCCCGCATGGAAGTTCCTCCCCTCGCCGAAATCGTCGCCGCCCGTGACGAAGCCCTCCGCGATGGCGCCGATGCGAAATGGGTCGCGCGCCTCGGTGACGGTCTCACGGGCGTCGTTGGCACGCTCGACACCGGTCGCCCCGGCCCGACGGTTGCCTTTCGCGTCGATATGGACGCCCTGCCCGTCCGCGAAAACACCGAGACCACGCACCTGCCTGTGCGCGAGGGCTTCGTCTCCACGCGCCCCGGCCGTATGCACGCCTGCGGCCACGACGGCCACACGGCGATCGGCCTCGGCCTCGCGAGTGTGTTGCCCGCGCACGCCAAAAACTGGCGCGGCAAAATCAAACTCATCTTCCAGCCCGCCGAGGAAGGCTGCCGCGGCGCGAAGTCGATGGTCGCCGCCGGCGTGCTCGGCGATGTCGATCACTACTTCGCCACGCACCTCGGCATCTCGCTCACCGAGACCGGTGCCGTCGCCTGC
>JANXLP010000631.1 GCA_025355125.1 Opitutaceae bacterium
CGGGTGCGGCGTTGCCAGGTGGCGTCGTCGGGCACGAGGCGGTAGAGACGGCCGCGGTTGTTGCCGCTGTTAAGGTCGAGGTGCTGCTTAATCTCCTCGGGGAGGCTCCACGGGTGCTCAATGACTTCGCGATACATGTCGCAGACGTGAAGCGTGCCGTCGGGGGCGTTGGCGAAATTCACGACGCGCACCCAGGTGTCGGTGCTCGCGGCGACTTCGTAGCCCTGTTCGTCGGCGGGGCGGCGGCCGACGAGGCTGACGCCGTCGGGCGAAATGACTTTGCGGTGGATGAGCTGGCCGCCGGCGTCGCCTGTGAACGTGTTGTTCACGAAGTCCGCGCCGTAGGCATCGCCTCGAAACACAGTCGTGCCGGTGGCGCCGGTGAAATAACCGCTCACGCGGCCGCCACCCTCGACCATGCCCTTGACGACGCCGCCGATGCGCCAGCGCGTGCGGACGATGCGCCACGGCTCATCGGGGCTGAGGCGGAAGACTTCGGCGGCGCCACCGTCGGCGGCGATACTCTGGCGCGCGGGTGGCGGCGCGAAAAAGGCGTTCCGCGCGGCGTAGCGCTCGTCGTAGGCGAAGAACTGGAGGTGATCGGAATTCGAGCAGGCGAATTTGCGGCCGTAGTTGTCGAAGCTCATGCCGTATTGCGCGCCGCCGGCCTCGAAGCCGAACGCATACGTGCGCGGATCGAACCAGAAATCGCGCGAGGCCAATTCCTCGGCGGGCAAATCGGGGCGCTTCGGGCTGCTGATGACGCCGCGGTTGCCGAGGCCGCCTTGCACGTGGATGCGGTTGTCCTGGCCCCACGCGAAGCTGTTGAGCATCGCCTGGACGTTGATCGCTTTCAGGCCGGTGCCGAAGCCGGTGTAGATTTTCTCGCGGACTTCGGCGCGGCCGTCGCCGTCTTTATCCTCGAAGCGCCAGATGTCGGGTGTAGCGGCGACGAAGAGGCCGCCGTTGGCCCAGATGAGACCGGTGGGGAGTGGAAGATCGTCGGCGAACACGGTGCTCGTCTCGTAGATGCCGTCGCCGTCTTTGTCCTCGAGCATGGAGATGCGGCCGAGGTGGGGCGTGGCGTCGCGACGCTCGGAGTAGTCGATCATCTCGCAGACGAACATACGGCCGTTTTCGTCGAAGGTGATCGCAATGGGATCGCGGACTTGGGGCTCGTGGGCGGCGAGCTGGAGCTTGAAGCCGGGTTTCACTTTCCACGTGGCGACGGCGTCCTTGGCCTCAACGGGGAGAAAACGCGGCAGTTCTTTGGCGGCGTCGAAGGCGCCGACGCCGCTCGCGACGGGCGCGGAGGGGTTGGGATTGCGCGTGGTGAGCGGCTCGGCGGCGAAGCTGGCGCTGGCGAGGGTCGCGAGCGCGGCGAAGGAGAGAAATTTCATCGAGATAGACCCGGAGCTAACGAACCCGAAAGCCCGACGGAGGCTTTTCGGCGAATATCGGGAACGAGTCCGCTCGCGACAATCCCTTAACGTCGCGCAGTGAAAAAATCGCGCGCGGCGGCGTGAAAAATCACACGATCTAGCGGCTGCGGATCAACCGGCGGACGCGCTCTGGTCTCGCACCGGCGCGCGCATGCGCTGCGTCATGGTGGCGGTGAGAGCGAGTAGGTGTTTGCGGACTTGGGTCACCTGCGCCTTGGTCGTGCGCGAAATCGGGGCGCTGCATCCGATGGCGAGCAACAGGCGTCCGCTGGCGTCGAAGACCGGGGCGCCGAGCGCGATGACGCCGCTGTTGGCGACGTTTTCCGTGAGCGCGTAGCCATCGCGGGCCACACCTTCGAGGAGTTTCAGCGCCTCGGCCTTGGTGCGCGGTGCGCCGGCGCCCAGCGCGGCGAGGTCGGCCGCTCGTGCATGACGGAGCTGTTCCTCGCGACTCTGATGCGCGAGCAACACGCGGCCCGAGGCGAAGACCAGAGGGTTTTCGACGACGCCGTGGTTGTGGGTGACGGCCAGCGGATGCCCCGCCTGAATCCAATCCACGACCACGGCCTGACTGTTCTGCCACGTGACCACCACGATCGTCTCGTCGAACTCCGTGGAGAATCCCTCGATGAACGGCCGCGCGAACCGGCGCAGGTTGACTAACGGGTCCGAGCCGCCGCCAAGGCGGACGGCTGCGAGCCCGAGCCGGTATTGGCGGGTGGCGGGATTGGTCTCGGCGAAGCTGGCAGCGACGAGCGTCTTCAGGAGATTGTGTGTCGTGGGCGGGGAGAGCTTGAGCTGGCGCGCGAGGTCGCGGACGCCGATCCATTCCCCGTGCAGGTCGAGTGCTTGCAAGAGACGAAGGGCTTTTTCGACGGACTGAATCATGGTTTGGGCGGAGCGGTAGGCGAGCGAAGGCTCCCATCCAGCTACAGCCAAACGGAGGAAGCCGACAAGGCTGCATTGTTCCGCTGCTGTGGGCCGGATGGCGTGTAGCCGCACCGCTTGCAAGTGTTCAGCTAATCGGAACGATATTCGGCTAATCGGAATTTAGGGCTTGCGCGGCTCTTCCGTTTTAAGCTCGGTTTCATGCGTTACACCCCTCCGCTGTCCGACCCCCCAGTCCGGCAGTGTTCGCCCTGCCTCGGTTTTTCCGCGTCCGACACCCCGTTATCCTCAACCCGAATCCGTCATGAGCCGCCCCAACCCCTCACAACCCCGTTTCCGTTCTGTTGGCCTGATCGTTTCCTCCCTGCCGCCCTTGGGTGCCGGCGCGCGCGTCTTACCACGCGCGGCTTTCGGCCAATTTATTTCCCATATTCAGCCAGTGGTGCTGCTCGCGTTGCTTGGCCTCGGCGTCGCCGCCGCCCAAGCGCAAACAGCCCCGACATCGTCTTCCTCGTCTTCAGCTGCCCCGACCGCTGAAACGGTCCCCGTTGTCCTCAGCCCGTTCTCCGTTTCCGGCGATCAGGACAAAGGTTACCAAGCGGCCAACACTCTCGCGGGCAGCCGGCTCAACACGAAGCTCTCCGAGACGCCCGCGTCCGTCTCCGTCTTCACCGAGGAGTTTCTGAAGGATCTCGGTGCTACTGGCCTTGAGAAAGTCCTCGAATACGGCGTCAACGCCAACGCCGACTTTAACGCCGGCGCCACCGCCCCCAGTTTCTTTTACCTCGACGGCGGTCTCCTCAACGACGTGCGCGTCAACAACCGCGGCCTCTTCGCCTCGAAGACCGTGGATTTTCTCGAGACCACGCTGCCGACCGACACCTACAACACCGGCCGCTTCGACGTCTCCAGCGGGCCGAACTCCGTGCTCTTCGGCTTCGGCGCGGCCGGCGGCATCGTCAACGCCTCCACGCGCCTCGCCAACCTCACGCGCTCCTCGTTGAACGTCACCGCCGTCGCCGGCTCGGACAGCGCCTATCGCGTCGAGGCGGACTACAACATCGTCGGCTTAAAGGACCGCCTCGCCGTCCGCGTCATGGGGGTGCACGACGAGGCCGACACCTGGCGCCGCTATGCCTCCCGCGAGACGGATCGCTGGACCGTGGTGGCGGGTTTCAAACCGTTCAAATCCACGACGATCACGGCGCTCTACGAAGAGGGGCAGATTGAGCTGCCCAGCGACCGCCCCTACAACCGCGTGGATAATCTGTCGTTCTGGTGGCAACAGGGCCGGCAGACGGTGGACAACACCGCGTTCGGCGTCAGCACCACCGCGGTGCAAAACGCCTCCGGCATCCGCGGCCTGGGCGTGAGAAACATCTACGTTTCCAACGACGGGCGCGCCGCTTTTTCTCGCACGGGCAACGCCAACACCGTCGTCTATCGCAGCGCCAGCCGCTACGAGGCCGGCGTCATCAGCGGCATCCCCACGCAACGCCAGGAGAGCGGTGCCTACCAGACGCTGCTGCCCACGGCCCCGCGCGCCGACGGCCTGCCCTACGCCCCCTACGACATCAATTACTACGGTCCCGAAGCGCGCCGCTCCAACGAGATTGACCGCAAATTCCTCCGCGTGGAGCAGCAACTCGGGTCCGACGCCTTCATCGAGCTCGCCTACAACAAGGAGAGCGGCACGGGCTTCTCGAACCAGCTCTCGGGCGATTTCGCGCTCTTCGGCGACCCCAATCTATTCGTGCCGAATCCCGACGGCACCCCCACCCGCGTCTCCAATCCCCGCGCCGGCCAGCTCTACACCGACCACATCATGTATCGAAACCAGGAGCGCACCGACAACGAGGTCCTCCGCGCCACGGCCTCTTGGAAAATCGACCTCGGCCGCTGGTGGGGCGACCACCGTCTCGCCGGCATGGCCGAACGCTCCGAAAACGATTACCGCACCTCGCAAGGCCCGGAGATTCTCGTCAATGCCGCCACCGCCGCGCCCATCGTCAATATCGACGCCCCGGAAAACGGCAACAACCAGCTCTACCGCCGCAACTACGTCGTCAACGGCTCGCCCGAGACCTATCTCCCCGGCTCGCGCAACGATGCGCGGCCGATCTCCTACGGCGGCGTCAACTACCGCGGGCGCTACATCAACAACGCGAACGTCACCGGCGCCCTCCGCGAGATCGACAGCCTCATGCTCGCCACCCAGAGCCGCTTTTTGAAAGGCCGCCTCATCTTCACCGGCGGCATCCGCCAGGACAAGGTAGGCATCCTCCCGCGCCTCAACGGCCGCCTCACCGCCGCCGATTCCCGCGTCACCTCCGGGGCGCGGCTGGTCAATGAATACGATTTCATCGGCGACGACACGGCTAACAAGCGCAATTACACCTTCACCACCTACACCGCCGGCGCCGTCGCCGGCCTGTTCAAGGGCGTCAGCGCTTTCTACAACGAATCGAACAACAACGGCGCGCCCCAGACCACCCGCCGCATCTTGCCCGAGGCCACGTTTCCCATCCCGCCCGAGGGTCTCGGCCGCGACTACGGCCTCATGTTGAATTTCTTCGACGGCCGCCTCTTCGCCCGCGCGACCGCGTTCAATACCGCCTCGAAGAACGATCCCACCGTGCGCGACAACAGCTTCATCCTCGCCCACCGCCGCATCATCACTGCCTATCGCGACAACGGCCTCATCTCCCTCTCCGAAGCGGATGAACGCTCGGTCACCCGTTACCTTGGCGACTTCCTCTCCGACCTCGATACCAAAGGCTACGAACTCGAGATCAAAGCCAACCCCACGAAGAACTGGACGCTCACCGCCGCCTATTCCTACACCGATATCAAGCGCACCAACCTCGGCCAGGAATGGTTCCCGTGGTTCGCCGGTCAGAAAGCCTACTACGCCAAATTCCCCTCGACGCTGCTCACCACCTTCAACCAGATGATCGCCACCGAGGTCGCCCAGATCGAGACCGGCGTGGAAAACCTCTTCGCCTTGAACGCGCTCGGTTACAATAACCGCGCGCATAAGGCCAACGCCTTCACCCGCTACTCCTTCGACACCGGCCTCCTCAAGGGCTTCTTCGTCGGTGGCGGCGTGCGGTGGCAGGATAAGAATGTGCTCCAACGCGACCTCATCGGCTTCGACGCCCTCGGCAAAGATGTGCTCGGCAAAGTCCTCTACGGTCCCGAGATTTTCAATATGGACGGACTCCTCGGTTATTCTACGAAGCTCAAGTCCGGTCTGTTCGGCCGCGGCACCACCGTGCGCGTGCAGCTCAACATCGCGAACCTCCTCGACAGCGACGAAGCCCAGATCATCCGCCTTAACCGCGCCGATGGCGGCTACTGGCGCGTCGTCCCGCGCGCCCCGCGCAGCTACCGCCTCTCGGTGTCGCTGGGTTTCTGAACCGGGAGCGCGGGCGGCCCGCCCGCGTCCGTAGAAATGCGGGCCAGCGGCCCGCGCTCCCAACTCCTCCCCGCGTTCACCCCCGCCCATGATCTCCACCCGCCGCGCCTGGTTGCTCTGCATCCTGCTCTTCTTCGCGGCGGCGCTCTGCTTTCTCGACCGGCAGGTGCTCAGTGTGCTCGCGCCGCAGATCATCGCGGAGTTCGGGATGTCGAACACGTCGTATTCCCGCGTCGTGTTCGCGTTTGTGCTGAGTTACACCGTCATGCTCGTGCTCGGCGGCCGGCTCATGGATGCGTTCGGCACGCGGCGCGGGCTCACCCTCGCGGTCGGCTTCTGGTCGCTCGCAAGTGCGGCGCACGCGTTTGTCATCGGCCCGCTCACGCTCGGCCTTGCGCGGTTTTTTCTCGGCGCCGGTGAAGGTCCGGCGATTCCCGGCGCGATCAAGGGGGCGGTGGAATGGATGCACCCGAAACGCCGCGGCATCGCCATCGGTCTCGCCACCAGCGGCGCGGCCGTGGGCTCCGTGCTCGCGCCGCCGCTCACGGTGTGGACCGCTTCGCATCTCGGCTGGCGTGGCGCGTTTGCCGCGACGGCTGCGCTGGGCGCGATCTGGTTGGTCGCGTGGCTGCTCGCCTTTCGCGGCCTGCCCGCCGCGAGCACCACACCGTCCGCCGCGCAGCCTGCTTCGAGCTGGCGCGCGTTGTTGGCACGAGGGGAAGTGCGGCGGTTGCTCGCCGCGCGCTTCTGCTTCGATCCCGTGTTCTACTTCTACATGTTTTGGATTCCCCAATACCTGTCGAAAGAGCGTGGCATGTCGCTCGCCGCGATTGGTGCGTTGATCTGGATTCCTTTCGTCTTCCTCGAAATCGCCAACATCGGCGCCGGCCAGGTTTCCGATATGTGCGTCGCCCGCGGCTGGCCGAAGCAACGCGCCCGCATGACGCTCATGCTCATCGCCGCGCTGCTCACGCCCGCGTCGTTTTTTGCCGCGCTCGCCGGCACGCCCGCCCTCGCGATTGGACTGATGTCGGTGCTGATGTTCGCGCACGGCATCTGGATCACGAACTTCATGACGCTCATCGGCGACACGGTGGAATCGCGCGACGTCGCCACCACCGTCGGTCTCACGGGTTTCTGCGGCGGCATCGCCGGCATGTTGTCGAATCTCGTGATCGGCCCCGTCGTGGACCGCTTTTCGTTCACCCCCATCTTCCTCGCCTCCGCCGTCGTTTACCCCGTCGCGTGGCTGATCCTCCGCGGCCGCAAGCCGCTCCTTTAGTCCGCACTCCGGCGATCGGGCTCTCCGCTCTCAACTCTCAGCTTTCAACCATATTTCATCCATGTCCGCTCCCGTCTCTTTCCGCTCCGCGCCCGTCGTCCGCATTGCGCGCCGCAAGCCGCGCACCGCGCGCATCGGCCTCTTCGGCGTCGGCTACCATGTTTACTGGGGCCAGTTCCCCGGCTTGCTCGACGAGCTGCTCGCGAAACTCGCCGTGCTCGAATCACGCGTCGCCGCCACCGGCGCGACCGTCACGAATTTCGGCATGATCGACAAAGCCCAGGATGCCTACGCGCTCCTGCCGAAGCTCAAGGCCGCCGACCTCGATCTGGTGTTCTGCGACATGGTCACCTACGCGACCTCCGCCACGTTCGGCGCGATCATCCGCGGCCTCGATGTGCCCATCGTGCTCGTCGCGCTCCAGCCGCTTGCCGCGATGGACTACGCGAAAGCCACGACGCACATGCAGCTCGCCAACGATGATTTCTGCTCCGTGCCCGAGTTCACCGGGGTCGCCATCCGCATGGGCAAACGTCCGCCTGAGGTCATTCTCGGCACGCTCTACAACGATCCCGCCGCCGATGCCGAGCTCGTCGAGTGGTGCGAGATCGCCATGGTGCTCCACGATTTGAAGCACGCACGCCTCGGCCACTTCGGCCATCCCATCGAGCACATGCTCGACATGCAGACCGACCAG
>JANXLP010000645.1 GCA_025355125.1 Opitutaceae bacterium
GTCGTAGGCGATGCCGTTGAGGACATCGGGGTGGAGGCGGTGGTCTTCGGCGGTGAGCAGGCCGGAAAAATCAACGGTGCCGAGGAGCTGTCCGGTGGCGGGATCGATGCGGACGACGGTATTGGTCTGCCAGACGTTGGCGTAGATCTCGCCGCGCACGTATTCGAGCTCGTTGAGTTGGCGGAGCGGCTGGCCATGGTGGAAGACGCTGATGGTGCGGAGAACCTTGAAGGTGGTGGGATCGAGGAAGCGGAGCGTGTTCGTGCCGTCGCTGAGGATGAGCACCTTTCCGTCGGTGGTGAGGCCCCAGCCCTCGCCGGTGTAGGTGAACTCGTTTTCGACGGCGAAGGTGGAGAGGTTGTAAACGAAGCCTTTTTGATTCTGCCAGGTGATCTGAAAAATCCGGTCGCCGATAATGGTCATGCCTTCGCCGAAATATTGGGAAGGGAGATCGGATTTCTGGAGGACGCGGCCGGTCTGATATTCGACACGGCGGAGGGCGGAGCGTCCGTTGAGCCCGGTGGTTTCGAAGAGAACGCCTTTGAGATAGACCAAGCCCTGCGTGAAGGCGGTGGGGTCATGGGGAAACGTGCCGACGACCTGATAGGTGTATTCGGGGACGGGCGCGGCGGATGCGGCCGCGACGGGAACGGCCGGCGGGGCTGCCGTGGTGGTGCCGGCCGGGGCTGCGGACGCGGCCGGTTTGTCGCCGCAGCCGAGCAGCAGCGCGAGCAGCGCCGTGAGGGAAATTGCACCCGTTAGCCGGAGTGCGGGTGAACAGGGTGCGACCAAGGCCATGACTGCGGAAGAGACGCCTTACTTCGACGTATCCTTGGGGATCTGATTGTCGGTCTTGAGCACGAGGACGGGAACCTTATTTTTCACCCAGACCTCGGCCTCTTTGAAGAACTTGGCGGGGACGTTTTCGAGGGCTTCGCCGACGGTTTTTGCAGGATAGAGGCGGCCCTTTTTCGAGGCGTTGTAATCGTAGGCGCCGCGGAAGATGCGCTCCTGGGTGGTGGCGACGCTTTCGTCTTCGGGAATCTGGAGGACCCACGCGACGAAATCGTGTTTGGGGAGGCGGTTGTCGGGGTCGCTGGCGAGGACGACGAATTGTTTCTTCACGGCGGGAGGCTTGTCGCCTTCGGGGCCCTCGGGTTGCGCGGCGAGATTCATCTCCTCGATGACTTGGCGGAGGAGCTTGGGGTCGAGTTGGTTCTTCTTGAGGATCTCGGCTACGAGGTTGACGTCGATTTTCGGCATAAGGAAAGGGGAGGAGCCGAGGACTGGATACGAACGGTTGCGAATGTAAAGGGCGCGGGCGCGAGAGGAGTGGGCGGAATGAGGTAAGGGGAACTGCGGCTGACACCGCAGCCACGTATGAAGCGAGCGGGAGGACCGTGTTATGTGTGGCCGGGTAGCCGCGGTCGCCGGGTGGGGTTTACCATTGATTCAGGATAGGTGTCCGCGTTTTTCTTGCCGTCCCAACTCTATGAGCACCTCGCCTGACTTCTTGAACTCACTCTTTTCACTTCGCGGCAAAGTCGCGGTCGTTATCGGAGGCACGGGCGAGTTGTGCGGCGCAATGGGTGAGGGGCTCGCGGCGGCGGGCGCGGAAGTGGTGCTGGTGGGGCGCAACGAGGAAAAAGCCAAACCGCGTCTGGAGCGCATTCACGCGGCGGGCGGCAAAGGATATTTTCTATCGGCGGAAGCGAGCGAGAAGGCGGCGCTGGAGCAACTGCTCGCGACGGTTTTGCAGCGCTCGGGTCAGGTGGATATTGTGGTCAATGGTGCGGGTGTGAATTCGGCGACGCCGTTTCTCGATATCGCGGAAGACGAGTTCGACCGCATCGTGCGTATCAATCTGAAGGGCGTGTTCCTCGGGTGTCAGATTTTTGGCAGGTATCTGGTCGAACGAGGTCAGGGTGGATCGATCATCAATCTCGGCTCGATGTCGGGCGTGGTGCCGCTTTCGCGCGTGTTCACCTACTCGGCGACCAAGGCGGCGGTGCACAATCTCTCGAAGAATTTGGCGCGCGAGTGGGCGACAAAGAAGGTGCGCGTGAATACGCTGGTGCCCGGCTTTTTCCCGGCGGAGCAGAACCGCAAGATACTCTCCCCCGAGCGAGTGACGTCGATCATGGGGCACACGCCGATGAAGCGTTTCGGCGAGGCCCGCGAGTTGGTCGGCGCAACGCTGTTGCTCGCGGGTGATGTCGCCGGCGGCTTCATCACAGGTTCCGAGATCATCGTGGACGGTGGCTACCATGCGATGACGATTTGATGTAAAGAGCCTGTGTAATGAATAATACGGGCGTTATGCAGGCTTGTCTATAAGCTACAGCATAGCCGTTATAGCTTTAATGATCACCGACAAACTCAAGGAGCTCGAGGCCACGAAAGCGAAAATGGCCTCTTTGGAAAAGTTGATCGCGAGCCAACTGCAGGATGAACTAAGCGCTCTGCCCGCACAATATGGATTCGATACGGTGCAGGCCTTTATCAAGGCGGTGAAAGCTGCGGCGGGCGGCCGGCGCAAAAACGGCAAGGCCAAAATGTCCGTCAAAACCGGCGCCGGTGGTCGGCGGGCACGCGCGACGATTACGGATGCGACGCGCGCGGAATTGAAGAAGTTGGCTGATGCCGGTAAGACTGGGCCGGAAATTGCCGAGGCACTGGGGATTTCTCTGCCCAGCGTGCAAAATATCAAGAAGGCGCTCGGGCTCGTGAAAACGCGCAAGTAAGCGCAGCGATCCGTTCTTTATAATTTCAAAACCCCGCCCTCAACGGCGGGGTTTTTTATTGGCCTGATGTTTGGATGCGACGATCGAGATGGAGTGAAGTTCGGGCGATCTATATAACGAAAATATAGGCAGACTATTCGTAACGATATGTTTTTGACGCGCCCATGGGCGCGGCGAGTGGATGACGAGTTCAGTAGCGACGCAGCGTGGGGTCGAGGCGCTCGGCCCAAGCTTCGATACCGCCGGCGACGTTGCTCACGCGCGCGAATCCCTGGGCGCGGAGATATTCGGTGACGCGGAGGCTGCGGCCGCCGTGATGACAGTGGATGAGGAGATGTTTGGCGCGGGGGAGATCGGCGATGCGCTCGGGGATTTGGCGCATCGGAATCAGTTGAGCGCCGGCGATGGTGCAGATCTCGAACTCGTAGGGCTCGCGGACGTCGATGAGGACGGTGTCGGTGGGCGCGGTGGTGAGGAGTCGCTGAGTTTCTTCGACGGAAATTTCGAGAGGGACGGTGGGGTCGGACATGGTGGTGGGCGCTAACGTGGTGGCAGGTGCGCAGGTGAAATCGTAATTCGCGGGATCGAGGGTGGTGATTGTCGGGTGCGGGCCGCAGGCGCGGCAGGTGGGGGCGCGGGGGATTTTGAGGGTGGAGAAATTTTGCCCAAGGGCGTCGTAGGTTAGCAGTCGGCCGCGAAGGGTTTCGCCGATGGCGGTGATGAGCTTGATGGCTTCGAGGGCTTGGAAACTGCCGACGACGCCGCAGAGCGCGCCGAGGACCCCGGCTTCGCCGCAGTTGGGCACGGTGCCGGCGGTGGGTGCCTCGGGGAAGAGGCAGCGGTAGCAGGGCGAACCAGAGGCGGGATCGAAGACGGTGACCTGGCCCTCGAATTTGTAGATGCTGCCGTAGACGAGTGGGCGACGCGTGAGGACGGCTGCGTCGTTGTTGAGGTAACGGGTGGAGAACGTATCGGTGCCGTCGATGATGAGGTCGTAGGCGAAGAAAAGGGCGAGGGCGTTGGCGGCGGTGACGCCATCAGGATGCTCGACGACGTTGATAAAAGGATTGGTGGCGCGGAGGCGGCGGGCGGCGGAGACGACCTTGAGATGGCCAATGGCGGAATCGTCGTGGAGGAGTTGGCGCTGGAGGTTGTGCGGCTCGACGCGGTCGAAGTCGGCGATGCCGAGGGTGCCGACGCCGGCGGCGGCGAGGTAGAGGGCGGCGGGGCTGCCGAGGCCGCCGGCACCGATGACGAGCACGCGGGCGGCGGCGAGTTTTTTTTGGCCGGCGACGCCGATCTCATCGAGGAGGATGTGGCGGCTGTAACGCGCGAGTTCGTCGGGCGAGAGGGAGGGCGAAGCGGCGGCCATGCGGTTAAGAGAGCCGGGGGCAGACGGGTCGCAAATGAAATTGCGCCGGGCGCGGGCGGCGGGCGAAGTGGGGAAATGCGTTTTATCGGAATCGACTACGGCACGCGCCGACTGGGACTCGCCTATGGCGACGAGCTCGGCGTGGCGACGCCTTTGCCGGCACAGGTGGATGCAGACGAGGCACGGCGTTGGGCGGGAATGGTGGAGATGGTGAAGGCTCGGCGGGCCACGGACCTGGTGCTCGGTTATCCGCTGAACATGGACGGCACCGCGGGATTCAAGGCGAAGGAGGTCGATGCGTTTGCGGCGAAACTGAAGGCGGAGCTGGGATTGCCAGTGCATCTGGTGGACGAGACCCTCACGAGTCATGAAGCGGAGTCGACGATTTCGAAGGTGCGGCGGCGCGAGGTGCGGGCGAGCGGGATCGTGGACTCGCGGGCGGCGACGCTGATTTTGCAGGATTATCTCGATCAGAAATTCCCGCAGGACGAGCCGCATGAGTGACGTGGATCTGACCGCAGGGCGTGGCGTGTGCGGGGAATCGAGGCGGGGGCGCGCGCGCTGTGCGGGGAGCGTCGAGATGGATTGCCACGTCGTCCCGCTGAGGCGGGACTCCTCGCAATGACGGATTCGGAGACGGTTGGGACAGATCTGCCGCGTTGGAAATGCGTGTGTGCTTATAACGGCGCGCCTTTTGCCGGGTGGCAGAGTCAGGTGGGCGGGAATGGCATTCAGGATGTGATCGAGGCGCGGTTGGCGCAGATTTTTGGCGGGCCGCTGCGGATTCACGCGAGTGGGCGGACGGATGCGGGCGTGCATGCGCACGCGCAGGTGTTTCATTTTGAGGCGGCGTGGAAGCACGCGCCGGAGCGGTTGCTCGCGGCGATGAACTCAACGCTGCCGCCGGCAATTCAAATCAGGAGCGTGCGGGCGGTGCCGAAGACGTTTCACGCGCGGTTTTCGGCGACCGGGAAGATCTACGTTTATCACCTGCACCTCGGCGATGCGGACCCGTTTACCCGACCGTATAGCTGGCCGGTTTTTCGCCCGCTGGATTTTGCGGCGATGGAGGCGGTGGCGGCGGAGCTGCGGGGCACGCATGATTTCAAGGCGTATTCGGCGCTGAACGGTTCGGACATCGAGGACACGGTGCGGGATTTGCGCCGACTGGAGATTGTGCGGCGCGGGACGAACGTGCGCATCACGGCGGAGGCGAATGGGTTTTTATACAAGATGGTGCGCAGCTTGGTCGGCGCGCTGGTTTCG
>JANXLP010000676.1 GCA_025355125.1 Opitutaceae bacterium
AAAAAAACGCCTTCGCGCACGAATCCAACAGCTTTACCCTTTTCAAGCCGTTCGGCAAGTTTATCACCACGTTGCCCCATCGGAAAAATTGTCCAACCCGTCAGTACCCGTGCGGCTTCGGTAACATCCTTCTGCGCGTAGATCGTCGAAGGGCGGGGGTGCCGGCCGGGACGAGGGGACGGTTGGGGGGATTCCTTTCAAGGAGGACCCGAACGCGCCCCGTCCGCGCAGCGGTGGACCGGCGGGAGGTGCCGCCAGAGGGAGCAAGAACGATCCGGAAAAAAAGGGCGGTCCGCCGTGGCGGAATTGCCTGGAAGAACGCGAACCGCTCGCCGCATTGAACGCATCCGCTGGCTCCGGTGGGAAGTGAGGCCGTGCCGTGGCCGGTTTGCCGGGTGGGAGAATGAAGCGGCTCGAAGTCTGTCGTGACCTCGCTTGAACGTGGACGACGCCAGTCCGCGACACCGCAGGGTGTGATGATGCGCGCGGAGCTGGGCGACCAAGGTGTTCATCGCGGCTCGTAGGAATGAAATCTGAATTGAAAGCGAACTCGCCTCGGCGGCGGCTGTGTCCGGCCGCTTTGTGTCCGAAGACGCTTCGCTGTCAGGGTGGAGCTGCATGGCTCCGTTTTTTTGCTCGGCAGGTGTCCGACCGATAGCTCGCGCCTACCGAGATAGGTGTAGGCGGCTTCCCCTAAATTCGGCAGGTGCGCTCCATTGAGAGCGCGGAAGCGACGGGCGGAAATGTGGGTATCGAAACAACCGATCCCATGAAAAACACGAACAGCCAAAAGCAAATCGCACCTCCGGTAAACGCGGAGACAGCTACGGTGTCGCGGTATCAAATCTACCGGCAGACACGGACGGGAACTTACACGGTTGAGTTCAAAACCGATTCGCCTGCCGTGGCGGTTGAAGCTTTCCTCAATCAGTCACCGGCTTTCGAGGGCGGAGAACTCCGCCTCTGGAATGACCGCGAACAGCGCGTGAGCGCTTCGGTGGAGTGGAGCACGGAGAAAACCGACTTCGGTTTCCCCGTCTTCAACCGCTCGAATGTGTTTCACGACCGGCTCCTCGGATTGATCGCCCGTCAGATGCAGGTGCGGGAGGAAATTCGCGAAGAAATTCAGCACAGCTTTCGGATGAGCGCCTAACGACCATGAACGCCACTCTCACTTCTCCTCTGCCGGCGGCGGCAATTTCAGAAACGACGAAACCGGAATGGGTGCGCCTTCCTGCCCCTGGCGGACGTTGCCGGTTCACCGGCCTTTCCCGGAGCACGTTGAACGAGCTGACGATTGCCGGTTCCGCCAACGACGGCGTGCCACCGGTAAAGAGCGTGGTGTTGCGCAAGCGCGGAGCGCTGCGCGGCATTCGGCTAATTAATTTCGACAGCCTGATGGGTTACTTGGCGACGTTGAGTTAAACTTGGCGTGGTGTCGCGCCAGCGGTTATTTCGCCTCGCGAAGTGAAGTTCAGGGCGGCAAATCTACGTTAGCCAAGCGCATGAAATTCAACCGAATCCAGCCCAACCCCCGATTTGCTGAATTCCAGCAAATCTTGGCTGCGCATCCGGAGTGGCTGAAACCGTGGTCGGGAACATTTTTCCGCTTTCAGACCATCGATTTCCCGGCGGCCAAAGATGTCCTCAGCGGCGAGGGCGCGCGAGTTCGGGGCGGTCGCTGGAATCAGCCGGGGTTGGCCACGGTTTATGGTAGCACCACCGACACCACGGCCCTTGAGGAATGCAAAGCCAACGACCGTTACTACGGGGTTGAAACCAAAGGCCCGCGCTTGCTGGTCGCCATTGAGGGCCAGCTTGGGGGAATGCTCGATCTCACCTCGGCGGGGATTCGCCGGACGCTGGGGGTGACTCTGAAAGAAATGGCGGCGGAGGATTGGTGTAAGCTGATGAATTCAGGAAAGGAAAGCGCGTCCCAGGCACTGGGCCGGGCTGCCGTCGGCAACAGCGCCAGCGGCCTGCTCGTGAGGTCCGCCGCCGTTCCATTGGGCATCAATGTCGCGGTCTTTCCCCATGTCCATCGGGACGACCGGATGAAGGTGGTGGAAGGCGAGAAACTTGTCCGGCTGGGCGTCAGGCTGCGGGCTTGACACACGCAAAATTGCGGGTTTTATTGCAGGCATAATTGTGGCAACCACGATCAAAGCAAAGAAGGGCGCGGCCAAGAGTATGGTCATGGGTTCGTTCCGCTTCAGCCACCGCGGAGCGCATGACTACTCCAGCTTGCTCGTTCACTACCGCGATACGTTTCACCTGCCGCAGCCGTTGCTGGTCCGTTTGACCGGGTTCTCGCCCCGTTCGGTCACGAAGTGGAGTCAGGGAGAAACACCGTCGGCCAAGCAGGAAAAAGCGTTGGTCGAGATGGATCGCCTGCTCGATGGCCTCTCCCGCGTTATGGAGCCCGTCCAAGTGGGCCGCTGGCTCAAGCAGCCGAACACGTCTTTTGATGGCTCGACACCGTTGCAAGTCGTGGAGCGCGGCGAGATGGATCGCATCTGGCGCATGCTCTACGATCTTGAATCAGGACAGCCGGGATAAGCACGGCGGCGGATTGGCTGTGAGGCCACCGCCGGCTGATCGGTATTCGGCGCAAGTATTTCAACCCGCCTTTGCCGTGATGATGTTTGGCAGGTTTTGAATGGCCTTCCGCTTGGTCGCGTCGTCCACGTGCGTGTAGTTGCGGCTGACGAGTTCCGACTCGTGGCCGATGATGTCACGCACGACCGACTCGGGCACGCCCGCCTTCTTGAGCCATGACGTGGTGTTGTGGCGCAGACTGTGGAATGAAAGCTCGCTGACGGTGCGTTTCACCGAATGCCCCTTGCCACTGTTTTTGTCCTTCGCCCTGGCATCCGCCAATCCCGCTTTGACGAGCAGTTCATGGAACTGCGCCGACAGCCGGCGCGACTCGCCATCCGCTTCAAGTCTCTCCGCACTCGCCTTTGGAAAAACCGGCGCGTCTGAGGCGAGAGGTGGCAATTTTTTGAGGTAGTCGAGCAACGGCTTGGCGAGAGGAATCACCATATCTCGACCCGTCTTCTGGGAACGAAACGTGAGCAGTTCTTCCGCAAGGTCGATCTTTCGACCGATGAGTGAAGCCAAATCGCCCAGCCGCTGGCCGGTGTAAAGACCGGCGAGGATGAGGCCTACCCATTCGCCCTCGGTGACCGCGAGGAGCGTCCTTCAATTCCTTTTCGGTGAAGGGCCGACGTTCGGGCGCATCGGCCTCTTTGCGATCCTCCAGCGTCCTGACGGCAGAGCCGGGATTATCGAGACGGAGGCCGTCGATGACGGCTTGATGAAATGCCACGCGCAGAATCTTCAAGTCGGTGTTGGCCGTCGAGGCGCTCAAATCCAGCGCTGTCTTGTCGCGCAACGCCGTGAGGTCACGCTTGTGGATGTAGGCCACGTCGCGGTCGGCCCGGTCGCCCAGAAAAACGAGCATCTTGTCCACCGCGTTCTGATAACGCTTGTGGGTGCCGGGGCTCGTTTCGCTTTTCTTGTTCGCCATCCAATCCGTGAAAAACTTTCGGGTGGTGGAGTGGTAGAGCTGCTCGCCGTGGATCTGTTCGTAGATGTCGGAGACTACTTTCCGAGCCTGGGCCTCGGTCAGTTTCATTTTGTAGGCGGCCTCGAATTTTTGCGCCATGCTGGTAGCTTTGGCGCGGTCAGTGAGCTTGGTGGATCGCTTGAGCTGCCGGCCGTTTTCATCGGTGAAACAGGCAGTCCAGAACTGACTTGTTGGATGCTTCCAGACAGAGGACATGGTAAGAATGACGCAGAGTTTTCACGATGGCGCCGATTTCATAACTCGTTTTGTAATAACGTAAGCTACTTTGCATCAATAGCATGAGTGGAGACCGGGGTTCGAATCCCCGTGGGGACGCCAATTTCTAAGCCCGCAACTCGTTCTGAGTTACGGGCTTTTTGCTTTATGCGAAGTCATTTAAACGCGGCTGTGGCGAGGAACTCCGGCGCGCGCCGCGCATGGGTGTGCGCCTCGAAATCGGCGGCCAGCGCGAGCAGCTTTGGCTCGCTCCACGCGCGACCCACGAACGAGAGCCCGATGGGCAGGCCAAAAACCTGCGCCGCCGGCACCGTCACACTCGGGTAACCTGAGACCGCCGCGAGCGACGAACTGCTGCCGCTGCCGCCCTCACCGTTGGCGGGATCGGTGAGCGTAGCGGTGCCCCGCGTGAACATCACGAGCGCGTCGAGTTTCCCCGCGTCCATCGCGGCGTCGATGCCCTCGGCGCGCGACAACTGCACGCACGTCGCCCGCGCATCGATGTAGGCTTGCTCGGTGAGTGGGCCGCGCGCTTGCGCGGTCACAAAGGTTTCCTGGCCGAAAAACGGCAGCTCCTCGGCGCGGTGGGCGTCGTTGAACGCGATCAGGTCGGCGAGCGTTTTCATGGGCGTCACGCGGCCGGGCTCGGCGAGGTAGCGGTTGAGCCCGTCTTTGAATTCATACGAGAGGACCTCGCTCGCGGCGGCGGAAAATTTCCCCAGCGTCGTGATCTTCACGGGGTCGATGACCTCGGCGCCCGCCGCGCGGAGTGCCGCGACGACCGCGTTCATCATCGGCTCCATGCGGCTGTGAAAACCAAAGGGCCCGCGCACCACGCCGATGCGCGCGCCGCGCAAGGCGCCGGCGGGCGACGGCGCGGCGAGCGCGCCCGCGAGATCGGCCGGGATGCGGGCCG
>JANXLP010000736.1 GCA_025355125.1 Opitutaceae bacterium
CACCCAAGGCGCCATCGGCGACCTCGCCTCCGTCACTCTCTCCGGTGCCACCGCCATCCTCTGGGTCGGCGGCCCCGCCGGCCAGACCCTCGAGGAAATCGGCTCCCTCTCCGGCGTCGCCGGCTCCAACGTCAACGTCGCCCAAGCCACCGCCTTCACCCTCTACACCGGCAATAACAACGCCACCACCACCTTCGCCGGCACCCTCACCGATACCGGCGGCAACCTCTCCCTCGTCAAACAAGGCACCGGCACGATGACGCTTTCCGGGGCCAACTCCTACGACGGCACCACCACCGTCGCCGGCGGCACCCTTATCGCCGCCAACAACACCGCCCTCGGCACCGCCACCGGCAACACCACCGTCAACACCGGCGCCAGCCTCGGCCTCCAAGGCGGCATCACCGTCACCGGCGAGCAACTCAACCTTGCCACCGCCTCAATCGCGCCGACGAACAACAGCCTCGCCAATCTCTCCGGCGCCAACACCTGGACCGGCAACATCTCCCTCACCGGCGCCAACGCCAACGACGCCGTCCGCATCGACACGGCCGGCGGCTCCCAACTCACCGTCAGCGGAGTCATCAGCGAAGCCACCAATGCCAAGGTGCTCTACAAATCCGGAGCCGGCACCCTCGTCCTCTCGGGGGCCAACACCTACACCGGTCTCACCAACGTCGCCGGCGGCACCCTCGTCGCCGCCAACAACAACGCCCTCGGCACCACCGCCGCCGGCACCTCCGTCCAAGTCGGCGCCACCCTCGCCTTCCAAAACAACGTCACCATCGCCGCCGGCGAAGCCATCACCCTCAACACCGCCGCATCCCCCACCGCCCCGAGCCTGAAAAACATTCAGGACAACAACACCGTCTCCGGTAACATCTCCCTCACCGGCGCAAACAACGCCGGCGTCCAGATCGACAGCAACACCGGCAACCTCACGCTCAACGGCGTGATCAGCCAGACCGGCACCGGCTCCTTCGTCACCAAGACCGGCGCCGGCACCGTCACCCTCGGCGGCACCGCCGCCAACACCTTCAACGGCGCCTTCTCCATTAACGACGGCACCGTCGTCGCGAACAAGACCGCCGCCCAGAACGCCACCGGCACCGGCGCGATCAACATCGGCGACGGCACCGGCACCGCCAACTCCGCCGTCCTCCAACTCGGCGCCAACAACCAGCTCAACGACACCTCCGCCGTCACCATCAACACCGACGGTAAATTCGACCTTCAGACGAACACCGAAACCATCGGCGCCCTCACCATGAGCGGCGGTTCCGTCACCGGTTCGGGCACCGTCACCCTCGGCGGCAACCTCACCTTCAACGGCGTCGGCACCTCCACCGCCACCATCTCCAGCAACGTTAACCTCGGCGGCAACCGCATCGTGCAGGTCGGCAACAACGGCGTGAGCAACGACACCGATCTCACCATCAGCGGCGTCGTCTCCGGCACCGGCAACCTCACGAAGACCGACCTCGGCGTTCTCCAACTCTCCGGCTCCTCCGCCAACACCTACACCGGCACCACCACGATCACCGACGGCACCCTCGCCCTCAACAAGACCGCCGGCGTGCAAGCCCTCGGCGCGGGCAACGTCACCGTCGGCGACGGCGCCGGCACCGCCAGCAGCGCCTCGCTCAAGCTCCTCGCGAGCAACCAGATTTCCAACACCACCTCCGTCACCATCAACTCCGACGGCAAATTCGACGTCAACAGCCAGGCCGAAACCATCGCTACCTTCACCGGCACCGGCCTCATCGACACCGGCGGCTCCACCGGCAGCCTCATCGCCGGCGGCACCAACGCCAGCTGGACCTTCAGCGGCAGCCTCGCCGGCAGCGGCTCCATCGACAAGGTCGGCACCGGCACCCTCACCTTCGACCAGAACATCGATTTCTCGAACGGCACGCTCAACCTCGTCGGCGGCACGCTCGCCCTCGCCGGCATCACTTTCAACGTCGGCACGATCCACATCACCGGCAACACCACCATCGATTTCGGCAACAGCTCCGCGACGATCCTCACCGCCGCCAACGTCATCGTCGATGCCGGCGTCACCCTCACCATCACGAATTGGGTGAACAACGTGGATTACTTCTACGCCACGAATAATTTCAGCAACACCGCCGGCGGCCCCAACGCCACCTTCGATCAACGCGGCCCCGGCTACGCCCCGCAGAATCAGATCACCTTCATCCCGCCGACCTACACGAGCGACGCCACCACCTGGCAGTCCTACGACCACCAGATCACGCCCGCGCCCGAGCCCTCCACCTACGGCGCCATCTTCATCGGCCTTTGCTCCGCCTTCATCTACTGGCGCCGCCGCCGCGCCGCCCGCTCGTAGGAGCAAATTTATTTGCGACCCGCGCCAAGGCCCGCGCCCCGTCGCCTCACATCGCGAAAAGTCCGGCCACCGTCGCCGCGCCCACCTCCACCACCCGGTGCTCCGGCAATTGCGTGCGAAACCACGTCCGCTGCTTCCGCACCAGCCCGCGCGTGTTCTTCGCGATCTCCCCGGCGAGTTCCGCCTCCTTCAACTCCCCGTCGAGCATCGCCAGCACTTCCCGATAACCGATCGCCCGCGCCGCACTCGGATTGAGTTCCAACCCCGCCGCGCGCGCGCGCCGCCCTTCCTCGATCAGCCCCGCGCGCAACATCTCCGCCACCCGCGCCTCGATCCGCGCATTCAACTCGTCCGCCGGCCGGTCCAGCCGCACCAGCTCCACGCGCCAATCCGCAAACGCTCCCGGCCGCGCTAAAAATTCCGCCTTTAATTCCGCGAGCGTCCGCCCCGTCGCGAGACACCGCTCCACGGCCCGCGTCACCCGGCGCGGATTATCGACATCCAGCCCGCCCAAGTCGCCCGCGTTCAGCTTCAGCAGTTCCGTCACCAGCGCCGCCAACCCATCGCGTTCCCACCGCGCCGCCACCGCCGCGCGCAACTCCGGCGCCACCGCCACCTCGTCCGCCACCGGTGCAAAAAAACTCTTCAGGTAAAATCCGCTCCCACCCGTCACCAAAATCGCCCGCCCGCGCGACGCGATGTCCGCCACCGCCGTCCGCGCCAGCGTGATATAGCGCGTCACATCCATCGGCTCCGTCGGCGCGCATACGTCGATCAGATGATGCGGCACCCGCCCCAATTCCTCCGCCGTCGGTTTCGCCGTGCCGATATCGAGTCCGCGATAAAACAGCAGCGAATCACACGACACGATTTCCGCCCCGTTGGTTTCCGCCCAGCGCAGCGCCCACTCGGTTTTCCCGACCGCAGTCGGCCCGGTGAGCACATGGATGGTCGGTTTCATTCGGCGCAGCGTTTAGTATCGAGCCTCTCACGCAAAACCAAAAGCTAAACTCCTTCCCGGCTCTCATCTCTCAACGCTCAGCTCTCAACTTCCCGCCTCTCCCCGGTGCCGCCCCTCTTCATCGTCAACCCCCGCTCCGGCCGCGCCACCCGCGTCCTGCCCGCCGTTCGTGCCTACGCCGCCACGATCCGTGCCGAGGTCGTCCTCACCGAATCCCCTGGCCACGCCACCGCTCTCGCCACCGCCGCCCTCGCCCGCGGCGTCACCACCCTCATTGCCGTCGGCGGCGACGGCACGCTCAACGAAATCGCCCGCCCGCTCATCGGCACCGCCGCCACCCTCGGCCTCATCCCCTGCGGCTCCGGCAACGGCCTCGGCCGACACCTCGGTATCCACGGCTCGCTCCCACACATTCTCGACATCCTCCGCGCCGGCCACACCCGCGTCATCGATACCGGTCTCGCCGATAGCCATCCGTTTTTCACCGTCGCTGGCCTCGGCTTCGAGGCCGATGTCGCCGCCCGCTTCAATCAACTCACCCACCGCGGTTTCCTCCGCTACCTGCGCACCAGCGCCATCGCCCTGCGCACCGCGCCCATTGAGACCTGCGAGATCGAGCACTCCGGTCAGCGCACCACCATCCGCGCCTTCACCCTCGCCGTCGCCAACAGCGATCAATACGGCAACCGCGCCCGCATCGCCCCCGGCGCGCGCGTGGACGACGGCCTCCTCGATCTCGCCGTCGTGCCCCGCATCACCGCGCTGAACGCCCTCCCGCTGCTCGCCCGTCTCTTCACCGGTCGCCTCGTCGGCGCCGCCGGGATGATTCATCTCCGCGATAAAAAATTCATCGTCACGCGCCCCTCGCCCGGCCCGTTCCACACCGACGGCGAAATTCACCCCGCCGGCCCGCGCATCACCTTCACCGTCCGCCCCGCCAGCCTCCGCATCCTCGCCCCGCCGGTAAAGTAGGGCGGACTTCAGTCCGCACTCTTGGACTCCGCTTCCCTGCCCACTCAGATCGCCACCCATCGCTCCATCCACCCCAAGCGGCCGATCGTCGCCTCAGACGCTGCTCTTCAACTCATGGTAGCCGATCACCTGGTTGCGCCCGCCGTGCTTCGCCGCATAGAGCGCACGGTCCGCCGCGCTGACCAATAATTCGATCCGACTCGCATCCGCCGGCAACACCGCCAGCCCCGCGCTGATGGTCAGCGCCAGCGTCGGCCCGCCCTCGATCACCACCGGCTCCGCCGCGATCGCCTCGGCGATCTGCCGCGCCACCACCAGCGCCGCCCGCCGGTCCGTCTGCACCAGCACCAGCGCAAATTCCTCTCCACCGTAGCGGGCCACACGGTCCACCGTGCGCAACAGCGCCGCCAGCCGTTTGGCCACTTCCCGCAACACCGCATCTCCCGCCGGATGCCCATGCGCGTCGTTGACCGCCTTGAAATGATCGATGTCCACCATCACCAGCGCGAGCGGCTGGCCGAAACGCTGCGCGCGCTCCGACTCCTCGTTCAAGATGCGGTCCAACTCCCGTCGATTCAACAGGCCCGTGAGCTGATCACGCGTGGCCAGTTGCCGCAGCGCCTCCATCGTCTCGCCCAGTTTCAACGCATACCGCAGCGAACGCTCCAGCGAACGCGGCGTGATCTCGCCCTTCACCAGATAATCGAGCGCCCCCGCATTCATCGCCTCGATGTCCACCTGTGACGAGGAATCCGCCGTCAAAAAAACAATCGGCGTCCGGCAACCCGCAGAAATTGCCTCCCGTATCAACTGCAACCCGTCGCGCGGCCCGAGCTGATAATCCAGCAGACACGCCGTGTAGTCGCCGGAAAGCAGTCGGGGCAACCCATCCTCATAAGTTGCCGCCCACTCCAATTCATAGACCTCCGACTGGAAACTCTTGAAATGCGCCTGGGTAATCCGGAACTGCAACCGGTCGTCGTCGATCATGAGAATCTTACGCATCGCCACCAGCGCACGGTCTCCGCCGCCACAAGGCAAATTTATTTACGCCCCTTCCGCCGCTTTAAGCCGGTCATTGTTCACCCACCGCCGCCCTCGGTGAGACTCTTATCGAATCAACGCCGCGTCCCCGCCACCAGATCCGCCGCCTTCGCCGCCATCGCTGGGGCGATCAGCGCACGCGTCGCGAGATTGGCCTTGATGACATTCACCAAAACACTGCCGACGATCACGCCATCCGCATGCGCCGCCACTTCCGCCACCTGCGCCCGCGTGCCGATGCCAAAGCCCATCGCGATCGGCAGTTTCGTATGCGCGCGAATCCGCGCCGCCGCCTCGGGAATACCCACCGCCACTTGATCGCGCACACCCGTCACACCCTCGCGCGACACGTAGTAGATAAAACCTGTCGTCGCCGCCACGATCTTTGCGATCCGAGTTTCCGGCGTCGTCGGCGCCACGATGCACACCGTATCGACCCCGTGCGCCTTGGCCGCCGCCGCAAACTCCGCGCCCTCCTCCGGCGGCAGATCGAGCACAAGCATCCCGTCCACGCCCGCCGCCTTCGCCGCCTTCACATATGCGTCGGTGCCATTGGAGAAAACCAGATTGTAGTAGGTGTAGAAAACCACCGGC
>JANXLP010000747.1 GCA_025355125.1 Opitutaceae bacterium
AGGGTCTTGCGGTAGGCGACGCCGAGGCTTTTCGGCAGGACCTCCGCGAACACGAGAACGGTGAGCGTGAGCACCGTCGACAGCACGCCGACAGTGATCTCGTTGAACAATTTCGCCGCGAGTCCGCCGATGAGCATCGAACCGAGCGTATTGGCAATGGTGTTGAGCGTGAGGATGGCGGATATCGTCGCATCGAGCTCGTGTTTGATCGTTTCCAGCCGTTGCCCGCAGCGCGGCCGGCTCTTCTTCAAGCGCTCGATATCAGCCACCGTGGTGCTGAGCACGATCGCTTCCAGCATGGAGCACATGAAGGAAATGCCCAGTGTGAGCGTGATCGAAATGGCGAGCCATTGCATGACGCCAGTTTATGCAGCCGCATTGGGTGGCGAATACAAACTGCGTCCATATCCAAACGCACCAGAACAGCCTTGCCGCGTCATCTTCACCCGCCCGTAGTCATCCCCATGAGCGAACTCCAACGCACGCCACTGCGCGATTTCCATGCCGCCCACGGCGCGCGTCTCGTCGATTTCGCCGGCTGGGAAATGCCCGTGCAATACCGCAGCATCCTCGAGGAGCACAAGGTCGTGCGCCGCGCCGCTGGACTCTTCGACGTGAGCCACATGGGTGAGGTCGATGTGCGCGGACCCGAGGCGGGGAAATTCCTGAATTACCTCGTCACAAACGACGTCGCCAAGCTCTTCCCCGGCCGCGTGCTCTACTCTCCGATGTGTTATCCGGCAGGCGGCGTCGTGGACGATCTGCTCGTCTATATGCGCGGGCCGGACGATTATTTTCTGTGCATCAACGCCGGTAACATCGCGAAGGACCTCGCGTGGATTCGCGAACAGGCCGCCAAATTCAACGTCACGATCACGGATCGCTGCGAAGACTACGCGCTCATCGCGGTGCAGGGCCCCAAGGCCGTCGAGATCGTCCAGTCGCTCACGGGCGCGAAGCTCGGCCTGGTTAAATATTACCACTTCACCGAAGGCACCGTCGCTGGCGTCAACTGC
The DNA here is from genome assembly GCA_025355125.1 of Opitutaceae bacterium. Lineage (GTDB taxonomy): Bacteria > Verrucomicrobiota > Verrucomicrobiia > Opitutales > Opitutaceae > Tous-C4FEB. The sequence goes on from JANXLP010000747.1 coordinate 1,017, forward strand.
ATGATCAGCCGCACGGGCTACACGGGCGAAGACGGCGTCGAACTCTACCACGCGGCCGGCGATGCCGTCGCGTTGGCCGAGGCTGTCCTCGCCGCTGGCGCGTCGCATGGACTCGAACTCGCCGGACTGGGCGCGCGCGACAGCCTGCGGCTCGAAGCCGGTTATCCGCTTTATGGTCACGAGATCACGCAGGACATTTCCCCGCTCACAGCTGGCCTCGGCTGGACGGTGAAACCGGAAAAAGGCGCCGACTTCATTGGTCGCGACGCCCTGCTCGCCGAGAAGCAAAACGGCGCTCCGCAGAAAGTGATCTTCTTCAAAACCGGCGACCGTCGCATCGTGCGCGCCGAGACGCCCGTGCTCGGCGCCGATGGCGCGGTCGTGGGTCGCGTGCTTTCCGGCACATTGTCGCCGATCCTCAATGAAGCCATCGGCTCCGCGCTCGTCGCCACCGCCGTCGCCACGCAACCGCTCTCCGTGGACATTCGCGGCACTCTCCTGAATTTGCACCTCGTCAAACCGCCCTTCGTCGCATTGAAAAAAACATCATGAGCAACGTCCCCGCCAATCTTCGCTACGCAAAATCGCACGAGTGGCTCCGCGTCGAGGCTGACGGCACCGCCACGGTCGGCATCACCGACTACGCCCAGGCTGCACTCGGCGACATCACGTTCGTCCAAGTCCCCAAAGTCGGCGCGCCCCTCAAGGCCGGCGAGACGTTTGGCGTGGTCGAGTCCGTCAAGGCTGCTTCGGATCTTTATCTGCCCGTCGCGGGCACCGTCATCGCCGTCAATGCAGCGCTCGATAGCGCGCCGGAAACCGTGAACAGCGCCCCCTATGATGGTGGTTGGATGCTAAAGCTCAAACTGGCCGACGGGGCCGCGCCCGCCGGCTTGATGGATGCCACCGCCTACACCACTTTGATCGCGTAAGAACGTTCATGCCTGATTTCGGCGGACAGAGCGGAAATTAGATCATGGACGCGCCGGTTTTTGGCGCGTCCTTTGCTTTTCTGGTGCGTCTAGCTCGCGTCCACCATTCTTGATGTATCGTCCCCTTTCTCGGTCCCTTTTCCTTACTAGTCTGATCGCGCTCTGCGCGTTCGCCGCCACCGGATGTGCGGACAAACGCGTGGCCGCCCGCAAAGCCGCCGCCAGCGCCGTGGTTCAGCCGGTCGAGGTCCTCCCCATTGCTCGGCGCGACATGGTCGAATCGCTCAGCCTCGTCGGTTCGGTCGCGCCGAATGAATCGGCTCAAATGCGCGCTGAAGTCGCGGGTTTGGTGCGCGCTATTCTTTTCGAGGAAGGACAGAAGGTCACCAAGGGGCAGGTGCTCCTAAAGATCGACGATACTGAGCTCGTTGCGCAGACCACGCAGGCCGAGGAGGCGTTCAAACTGGCGGAGACCAGCCTGCAACGCAGTCAGACGCTCGTCACCGCCCAGAACACAACCCAGGCCGCCCATGATCGCGCGATTTCCGAGTTCAACACCTCGAAGGCCCAGCTCGCGCTTCTCCGCAATCGTCTTGAGAAGACCCAGATCAAGGCGCCGTTCGACGGCATCGTCGGGGCCCGCACGATCTCGCCCGGCGACTACGTGACCAACCAGACCGCGATCACCACGATCGACGACCTGAGTAGGCTCAAGTTGGATTTCCAAGTGCCCGAGCGCTTCCTCCGCCGCGTTCATCCCGGCACATCGTTTCTCGTCCGTTCACGTTCGATGGATTCGGATAAAGCCATCGCCGGCGAAGTCTATTTTGTGAGCTCGGTGATCAATCCCGAGACGCGCTCCAGCGAGGTAAAAGGCTATCTCACGAATCCGCCGCCTGATTTGAAGCCCGGCATGTTCGCCAACATCGAAGTCGTCCTCGCGGTTCGCAAAGCCGTGCTCACGGTGCCGGAAGGGTCGATCTTTAATTCCACCAAGGGCCCGCAGGTGGTCGTCGTTCGCCCTGAAAAAAGCGACGAATTCACTGCCG
>JANXLP010000020.1 GCA_025355125.1 Opitutaceae bacterium
GCCGGAAGCGGTGCGTGTCGTTTTCGGTGGTGAGTTCGCCGTGGACGGCGAGTTGGGCGGCGAAGGGCGCGGTGGCCGGGGTGGCGGGGAAGCGGATTTCCTCCTCGAACGGGAGCCGGGCGAGGAGTTCGTCGAGGGTGCCGAGGGCGTGGAGTTTGCCGTGATCGATGATGCCGATGCGCGAGCAGAGGCGGGTGGCCTCCTCCATGTAGTGCGTGGAGTAGATGATGGTGAGGCCGTCGCGGTTGAGCTGCTCGAGGTATTCGAAGATGGCGTTGCGGGACTGGGGATCGACGCCGACGGTGGGCTCATCGCAGAGCAGAAGTTTCGGGCGATGGAGAAGGGCGGCGACGAGGTTGAGGCGGCGCTGCATACCGCCGGAAAACGTTTTCACGGGATCGCGGCGACGGTCGGTGAGTTGGACGGCTTCGAGGGCGGCGTCGATGCGGGCGCGGAGATCGGCGCCGGAGAGACCGTAGAGGGAGCCGAAGATGCGGAGGTTTTCCTCGGCGTTGAGCTCGGAGTAGAGGGCGATGTGTTGCGGGACGAGGCCGAGGGAAAGGCGGGCGACGGCGCTGGCGGCGTTGAGGGGCTGGCCGTCGAGGGTGAGCGTGCCGGTGTCGGGCGCGCGCAGGCCGGCGATGAGCGACATCGTGGTGGACTTGCCGGCGCCGTTGGGGCCGAGGAGGCCGAAGAACTCGCCGCGCTCGATGTTGAGGGAGACGCCGTCGAGGGCGGTGAGGGTGCCGTAGCGTTTGGTGACGGAGGCGAGGGAGAGCATTTGTAAGAGGAGTAAGCGGTAAGAGGCGTAAGAGGAGTAAGCACTGAGCGGCTGATTTCTCCGTTAGAGGTGGCTGGAAACGCGACGAAATGGTGAACCGGTGCGACAGAGGAAAGTTACCGGAAATGAAAACGCCGCGTTCTTTTTGGAGAAACGCGGCGGGGCGAAGGAGCTGAGTTGGGGGCGGGATTATGTCGCGGCGAGGGCGGCGGCGCGGGTGCGGACGGCGGGCCAGTGGGTTTCGGGGATCGAGGGACCGATGTGTTGGACGCATTCGGCGCCGAGGACGAAGCCGAGAACGCCGGCGGCGGGGAGCGACCAGCCGCGGAGGTAACCGTAAAGGAAACCGGCGGCCCAGGCGTCGCCGGCACCGGTGGTGTCGATGGCTTGGGCGACTTTTACGGGCTCGATGCGATGGAGTTCGCCGCCGCGGGCGATCCACGCGCCGTCTTTACCCATCTTCACGGCGGCGAGGCCACCGTGCGAGGCGAGGCGTTTGGCGAGCTCGTCGTAGGCGGTGGTTTTGGTCTGATAGAGCGCGTGAATTTCGTCTTCGTTGGCGAAGATGATGTCCACGCCTTCGTCGATCTGCGCCATGAGCCAGTCGCGGGCGACGTTGACGACTTCGAAGGAGGAAAGGTCGATGCTGATGGTGCGACCGGCGGCGCGCGCGGAGGTGACGACGGCTTGGGCGAGCGCGGGGTTGAACATCAGGTAACCCTCGATGTGAGCGTGGCGGCTGCCGGCGAAATCGGCGGTGCTGACCTCGTCGGGCGAGAGCGTCATGGCGGCGCCGAGACAGGTGCGGAGCGTGCGCTGGCTGTCGGGGGTGATGAGGGAAAGGCAGCGGGCGTTGGGGAGCGGGGCGCGCTTGAAGCGGGAGCCGTCCACGCCGTGATCGAGAAAGTTTTGATGGTAGGTGTCGGCGGTTTCGTCGGAGCCGATTTTGCCGAGGTAGCGGGTTTTGAGGCCGAGGCGGGCGGCGGAGATGGTGGTGTTCGCGGCGGAGCCGCCGGGGGCGCGGACGGGGCTGGCGTGAAGTTGGGAAACGAGACGGTGCATTTCGTCGGCATCGACGAGGACCATGCCGCCCTTTTCACCGCGCACGTGCTGTGTGAGAAATTCGTCGGGGACGCGGGCGAGCAGATCCATGATGGGATTGCCGGCGCCGATGAGATCGTAGGGCTTGGTAAGCATTTAAGAGGTGTAAGAAGCGTAAGAGGAGTAAGAGGAGTAAGGAGTAAGCGCGGGAATGGGCTCAGTCTGTTACCGTCAGGTTCGTCGCCAAGATCGGTTCGTCGTCGATCTCGATGAGGATCGAGTAGTCGCCGGTTTGGGGGAAGGTGAGGTTGCGGATTTCGTTGATGAGATTAATGCGGTTGAGCGGGCTTTGGGCTTCGAACGGGCGCTCGATGAGGGGCTGCACTTGCATGGGGTCGAGGCCCATGGAGATGCGGAGCTTGTGCTGGCCGGGGGAGCAATCGGTGATCGTCATGAACCAGACCATGAAGGGGTGGGTGACGGGGAAGCGGTGCGCCTTGATGTTGGAGAAGACGCCGAGAATGGTGTGCTTGCCCGAGCCGGGGTCGAGGTGGACACCGTCGCAGGTGAGCCAGCAGAGAAGCTGGGGTTTGGATTGCATTTGGCGGAGTTGGGCGGGGGGCGCGGGACGGGGCAAATCATTTTGCTGGCGGCGGCGGGCGAGGCGGGCGAAGTAACGGGGCGATGGTGCTCGCCCTCATAAAAGCCGCGCAGGTGGCGCCGACGGTCTTCGATTCCCTGGCGGACTATCCGCAGTGGTTCGTGGTCGCCTGCGTGACGATCGTGGCGGCGGTGCTGATCTGGTTGGTGGTGAAAGTGCTGAAGTGGACGTTGTGGCTGCTGTTGATCACGGTTTTGCTGGTGGGCGGAGCGGCGGTGGTGGCGTTGTTACTGAAGTAAGGGAGCGTGAAACGCGCTGTTTGAAGCGAGCTGGATTGCCGCGTCGCTGCGCTCCTCGCGATGACTGGTGAGAATTGGCGGAGCTTTTGCTTGCGCGTGGCGGAGGCGGGCGTTTATCCCTCGCCGATGAAATACATCTTCGTGACCGGCGGAGTGGTTTCGTCGCTGGGCAAGGGCCTCACCGCGGCGTCGTTGGGCGCGCTCCTCGAGCTGCGCGGCCTGACGGTGCGCATCCAGAAGTTCGATCCCTACCTGAACGTCGATCCGGGCACGATG
>JANXLP010000024.1 GCA_025355125.1 Opitutaceae bacterium
GAAAAATTCCTCCACCGCCATCTGGTTGGCCGCAATGTTGCCGCCGGGATTTTGTCGGAGATCGATGACCACCCCCGGTGCCGCACGGTGGGCTTTGAGCTCCGCACTCAGCCAGCGCAGGCTTGCGAGGCTGAAGCGGTCAAAACGCAGATAACGGTAACCGCCGGGCAGTTCGCGTGCGACTTGCCGTTCAAAATCGAGGAGCCGGGGCTCGAGGTTGAGCGTGACGACACGTTCATCCAAATCGAGAAAGCTAAACCCGACCGGCTGCCCCAGCCTGCTCACGAAAATCTCCCGCTCGTCGATATCCCGGCCGTTACGCGTCTGGATGAGCCAACCCGGTTGCACGCCCGCCTCAGCCGCCGAGCCTCCGGGAATCACGTCGGTAACGACACGTTTGCCGTCAAGGTTCAGCCAGCGGAGCCCCACCGCCGCGCGACGCTCCGTGTCCTTTTCATGCACGGTCCGAGGCGGGAGCGCGGCGAGGTGCGATTGCTTCAGCTCCGCACACAGCGCGCCGAGCACGCGGTAAAGCGCCGTATCATCGGGCGCGGCGGCGGCTTCGGTCCGATATTTCTCGCGCAGGCCGAACCAATCGACGCCGCGGAATTTCTCGTCGAAATATTTATCGCGCACCAACGCCCACACGCGGTCGTGAACCCGCAGGTTGAGCGCCGAACGCGTCTCCGCCGCGAATGGCGCCGGCTCGCGGTATTCCGTGGGAATTGTCGCGCAACCGGCGAGCCCCAGTGCCACCGCCGCGAGGACCAGCATCATCATCCGCGCGCGCTTCATCCGAAAATCTCCCGCATCCGCGCTACCTGCGCACCCGCCGCCCGCGCGATCGCCGCGAACTCCGCCGACACCAGCGGATCGCCGGCGACCCGCACCCAAAATTCCTCCGCCCACGCCGCCGCTTCGTTCCAAATCGGCAACTCGTCAGGCAGGGGTGGCGCAGGCGCAAACGTCGGCGTTGGCGTAGCCTGGCCCGGCGTCGGCGCCCAGAGCATGGGCAACATGTCGTAGGCCGGCGCCGCGCGGAACGGCAGCGTGTCGCCGAGGAAAAACGCGAGATTGCCGAAATGCATGTCGGTGTTGCCGATCAACGTTCCAAACGCGTGACGCAGACGAACGGAGCGCAGGGCGGTCGCCTCGATCAACCCGAGCGCGTGAAGATTCGCAGCGGCGACGGGCCAGGTGTTGGCATCCGCGCCACCAAACGCCTCGTGCAAAGCGCGCAACGATACGACGCCACACCGACCGCGTGGACCTACACGATCGTAGCGCCGCGTTTCGAGAAACCGACGATCCCCGGCATCCAGCAGGCGCGGGGTCGCGTGCGCCTCGCCGTGGGCGTGCAGGAGAGTGATCGCGTGCGCCTCGGCCGCGAGCAGATCGGCCCAGCGGCGACCCGTGGGCGTTGAGATGACATCGGTGAACTTTACGAGGACGGGCGTGATCGCGTCTCCGGCAGCCAGTGTGACGAGGAACTTGGGCTGCTCGCCCTCGACGGATGACCCCGGCGTGCCCGACGAAACCGAAGCGGCCGCGAGCACCGGATAGCGCTCGGCCCGCTCGGCTTCGGGCAACGGCGACGGCGGATTGAGAAAACGATCCTGCACGCGGCGCAACGGAACATCCCCCAAGACCAGATCGCCGGGCAAGTCATCCCCCTCCGCCTGAAGATAGATCAGCGTATCGTCGTCGCTCCAGCCCCGCGGGTCGGGCGGCAGGTTGAGCGCGGGACTCAGCGCGCGCCCCACCCCACGGCCGAGGTAGCCCTGCGGCCGCGCCTCCCCGAGGAAAAAAGGAAACCCGTCCACGAAGCCGCCCAAGCCTAGGATGTGCTCGGCCCACGCCGGCGCATTCTGCGGATCAGCCCAGTCGAGCCGCCAGCCGCCGTGCAGCGCGACGAGTTGCGCCCAATCGCGCACGCGACCTTCGGCGTCGATGCGACGGATCGGAAAGGTGTCGCCCACGCCTCGCACCGAGCGCCGCAGCGCGTAAGTCGCGCCCCGGGTGGTGCCGAGCCGCACGAGCTGCGGCGCCAACGCCGGCAGCGCTAACGCCCGCGAGATCGAAGAGCGATCCACCCGCAATGCAGTCGCCAACAACTGCGCCGGCTGAGGCCCGGCGACTTGGAGTCGCAGAGCGATGGCGGAGGGTTCGACTTGGCGAGGACGAGGCATTTCGCCGCTTATTACGCACAGTTAATAAAAATACTCAATAACCTAAATTTACAATAGAACGGATACTGCATTAATAGAGTTTAGCACCAATTACCCACACTATTACGCACAGATAAAATCAAGCCTCTACCAGATCTTTCTCTACCTTCAGATTGCTGATAATAAACTCCTGCCGCTCGGGCGTATTCTTGCCCATGTAGAACGAGAGGAGCTCGTCGGTGTTGTGCAGATGGTTCAGCGAAACCGGATCGAGGCGGATGTTTTCGCCGATGAAATCCTTGAACTCGTGCGCCGAGATTTCCCCGAGGCCTTTGAACCGCGTGATCTCGTGCGTTGCGCCGAGCTGCTTGATCGCCGCCTGCTTCTCCGCCTCGTCGTAGCAGTAGATGGTTTTCTTTTTATTCCGCACCCGGAAGAGCGGCGTCTCGAGAATCGAGAGGTGCCCCCGCGCGATCAGATCGGGGAAAAATTGCAGGAAGAACGAGAGCAGCAGTAGGCGGATGTGCATCCCGTCTACGTCGGCGTCAGTCGCGATGATGACCTTGCCGTAACGTAGCCCGTCGAGGCCTTCCTCGATGTTGAGCGCGGATTGGAGCAGGTGAAATTCCTCGTTCTCGTAGATGACTTTCTTCGAAAGGCCGTAGGTGTTGAGCGGTTTTCCCTTCAACGCGAAGACCGCCTGCGTCTGCACATCGCGGCACGCGGTGAGTGACCCCGCGGCGCTGTCGCCCTCGACGATGAAGAGACTCGAACCTTCGGCACGCTCGTTCTTGTCGCCAAGGTGCAGGCGGCAGTCGCGGAGCTTTTTGTTGTGCAGCGACGCCTTCTTGGCGCGCTCGCGGGCGAGGTTACGGATGCCGGCGAGTTCCTTGCGCTCGTGCTCGCTCGCCTGGATTTTTCGGAGGATAGCCTCGGCCGCGACCGGGTTCTTGTGCAGGTAAACGTCGAGCGTCTGCTGGACGAATTTCCCGATGAAATCCTTCACGCTCGGACCGCCCGGGCCCATGTCGGCCGAGCCGAGCTTCGTCTTCGTCTGCGACTCAAAGACCGGCTCCTGCACGCGCACCGCGATGGCGGCGACGATGGACTGGCGCACGTCGGCGGCCTCGAATTCCTTCTTGTAGAAATTACGCACGGTCTCGACGACCGCCTCCCGAAACGCCTGCTGGTGCGTGCCGCCCATCGTCGTGTGCTGGCCGTTAACGAAGGAGAAATATTCTTCGCCGTAGTGCCCACCATGGGTCATCGCGAATTCGATGTCCTCGCCCTCGAGATGGATGATCGGATAAAGCGTTTCTCCCGTGAGATTCTTCGCGAGCAGGTCCTCGAGGCCTTTCTCGGATTTAAATGCCTTGCCGTTGAACGTAAGCGTGAGCCCGCGGTTCAGAAACGCGTAGTTCCAGAGCATGTCCTCGACGAACTCGGGGCGAAATTTGAAGTCTGCGCCGAACAGCGCCGCGTCGGGAATGAACTCGATGATCGTGCCGTTACGCTCGGTGGACTTGATGACCTTGTGATCCTTCTTGAGTTTGCCCTGCGCGAATTCCACGAGCTTCGACTCGCCTTCACGCACGGCAGTGGCGCGGTATTCGAGCGCGAGGGCGTTGACGGCTTTCTGACCAACGCCGTTCAAGCCCACCGCTTTCTGGAACGTCTCACTGTCGTATTTCGCACCGGTATTGATGATGGAAACACAGTCGATGAGTTTCCCCAGCGGGATACCTCGGCCGTAATCGCGCACGCGCACGGTGCGGTCGTTGAGCTCGATTTCGATCTTCTTGCCCTGGCCCATCATGAACTCGTCGATGGAATTATCGATCGTCTCCTTCAGAAGAACGTAGATGCCGTCCTCGGCGTGGGTGCCATTGCCGAGCCGGCCGATATACATGCCGGGGCGGAGGCGGATGTGCTCGAGCGAGGAGAGAGTCTTGATGCTGGCTTCGGTGTAGTTGGACGCCATAGAGATCGTTTTTTTGGAAAAGTGCCCCAGCGTCCGGGCGCCTACCGCCGAGACAAGCGAAAATGCCGCCGGCTGGCACCTGCCCGCATAACCGCGGTCGGTAGCGTCCCGCCCAACTCACCCGCTGCATGAACAAAAAACTTTTCACCCTCCTCGGCATCAGCGCCGCGCTCCTGCTCGTCGCCTACATCGGTCTTAATTTCTTCCTCGGCTCCGTGGTGAAAGCCGGCGTCAACCGCTTCGGCCCGCGCATCACCCAGACCAAGGTCGAACTTGCCAGCGCGCAGCTCTCCCCTCTCTCCGGCAGCGGCACGCTCACCGGCCTTTCTGTGGGTAACCCTCCCGGCTGGAACGCGGAAAAGGCCTTTTACCTCGGCCAAGTCCGCGTCTCGGTAAAGCCGTTTTCGATCTTCGGTGACCACATCGTCATAAACGAAGTCGTCATTGATCAGCCCGAGTTCGTCTATGAGACCAAGATCGTCGCGAGCAACATCGGCGATCTCTTGAAAAATATCGAAGCCTCCACCGGCGGCGGCAAAAACCGGCCCACGGCCGAAAACGGCAAGCCCATCAAATTTGAGATAAAACATTTTCGCATGCAAAATGGCACCGTCACCGTCGGCTTCGGCCCCACTGCGCTCAAGCTGCCCATGCCCCCGGTCGAGCTCAACGACCTCGGCACCAAAGAAGGCGGCATCACGCCCGACCAACTCACCTTCGCCGTCATGCGCAGCGTGACTCCCAGCATCATCGCCGCCACCGCCCAGGCCGCCGGCCAGATCGGCACCACTAGCGGCGCCGCCGCCCTCGAAGGCGTCAAGAAAACCGGCGAGGCTATCAAGGGTCTCTTCGGCGGGAAAAAGTAGGCCCGGGCGGAATACCCGGCCGAGCTTACGCCATCAGCGCCTTCACCGGATCGCCGGCGATTCAGGTCAAGCGCACGTTGACCGGATTCTCCACAGCCCGGTAGCCGAGTTCGTCCGTCGCGCCGTAAACCGTGCCGGCCTTCACACCGCCGCCGGCCATGAACACGCTGAAGCTCAGGATGTGATGATCGCGGCCCGTCCCCTGCCCCATCGGCGTGCGGCCGAATTCACCGCCCCAGAGAATCAGCGTGTCGTCCAACATGCCGCGCTGCTTGAGATCGGTGATAAGCGCAGCGGTCGATTGATCGACGTCGTGCGCGGCGCTCTTCATGCTGGTCTCCAGGTTGTCGTGGTGATCCCAAGCACGGTGATAGAGCTGGATCATGCGCACGCCGCGCTCGGCGAGCCGACGCGCGAGGAGGCAGTTGGAGGCGAAGCTGCCGTCGCCCGGCTCCTTCACGCCGTAGAGATCGAGCATGGCCTGAGGCTCGTTCTTAAAATCCGTCAGCTCGGGCACGCTCGTCTGCATTTTGAACGCCAGTTCGTATTGCGCGATGCGCGTGGCGATCTCGGGGTCGTGCGTGTTACCGGCGAGGAAGCCGTTCATCCGCCGCACTTCGTCGATCACCTGTCGCTGCGTGCTCTGGCAAACGCCCTCGGGATTCCCAACGTAGTGCACCGCACCGCCGCGAGCCTGGAATTGAATGCCTTGAAACCGGCTGGGCAGCACGCCGCTCGACCACTGGCGCGCGGAGATCGGTTGTTGGCCGGACTTGCCCTGCGAGGTAAGCACGATAAAACCGGGCAAATCCTGGGTCTCAGCACCGAGACCATAGAGCAGCCATGAGCCCATGCTCGGCCGGCCCTTGATGATGGAGCCGGTGTTCATGAACGCGTGGGCGGTGTCGTGATTGATCTGCTCGGTCTGCATCGAGCGCACCACGCACATATCGTCGGCCACGCGGCCGAGATGCGGAAAGAAATCACTGATCTCGATGCCCGCCTGACCGTGCTTGGAAAAATTCGCGACGGAGCCGCGGACCTTGAGCTTTGAGCCCTGCAGTTGCGCGAGCTGCTGACCTGCGGTGAACGATTCTGGAAACGGCTGTCCGTCGAGCGCCTTGAGCTGCGGCTTCCAATCGAACGTTTCCAACTGCGACGGACCACCCGCCATGCAGAGGAAAATCACGCGCTTCGCCTTTACAGGGAGATGCGCCTCCTGCAACGCGCCATTCCAACCTTTCGGCAATGCGGAGGGCGCAGACGCAGCAGCGGTGGCGGTGACCGCCGCGAGCTTGCTCTGCATAAGTGCGTAGGCGATGCCACCGAGACCGTAGGCGCTCTGGGTGAGAAACGTGCGGCGGTTGACGCTGAGGGCGTGGCCGGTGGGGTCGAAGGGGGGCATGTTAGTAACGGGTGATGACTTCCTGCGTGTTGAGCAGCACGCGCGCGAGATTGGTCCACGCCGCGAGCTCCACTGGATCGCCCGCAGGCGGCGGGGCGAGTCCGACCCGCAGGAGTTTTTCGGCGGCAAGCTGATCCTTGCGATACACCGCGCGCTGGGTCGCGAGGAACGAGGTGAGCGATTTCTTCTCCTCGCGCTGCGGCGGCCGCGAGAGCGCGATCCGGAAGGCCGCGTCGAGTCGCGCGCCATCGTCGCGGCCGGCGGCGAGCACGCGGGCGGCGAACAACCGCGCCGCTTCGACGAAGGTCGGATCGTTGAGCAACGTGAGCGCCTGCTGCGGACTGTTACTCACGTTGCGCGCCGCCGCGCATTCGTCGCGCGAGGGCGCGTCGAAGTTGGCCAGCATCGGTTGCAGGAAGGTCCGCTGCCAGTGCGCATAAACTCCGCGCCGCCATTGTGCATCGGCGTCGCTCTCGATGTAATCGCGGTCGGGAAACTGCAGCGCGACGTAGTAGCCGGGCGGCTGGTAGGGCCGCGCGCTCGGCCCGCCGATGTCGCGGAGATCGAGCTGGCCGGCGATGGCGAGGGCGTTGTCGCGCACAAACTCGGCTTCAAGGCGGCGCGGGTTTTGCGAAGCCAGCAGGCGGTTATTCGGATCAAGATCGTTCAGCTCGGGGCGCAGGCTGCTGCTCTGCCGATAGGTCGCGCTCGTGACAATCAGACGGATCAAGTGGCGCAAATCCCATCCGCTCTCGCGCAGTTCGCTCGCGAGCCAGTCGAGCAACTCGGGGTGCGAGGGGAGTTCGCCCTGCGAGCCGAGGTCGTCCACCGACGCGCTGAGCGCGGTGCCAAAATACATCGTCCAAAGGCGATTCGTGACCGCGCGTGCCGTGATCGGATTTTCCGCCGACACGATCCAACGCGCGAGATCGAGGCGCGTGAGGCGTTTGTCCGGCGTGCTCTCGAGTCGCCCGGGCAGAAAGCTCGGCGTCGCGGGCAGCACGACCGCGCCGGACTCGTCCTGCCAATTGCCGCGCGGAAGCACGCGCACTGTGCGCGGCGTGGTGGCCTCGGTGACCATCGACCACGCCTTACCATTCCAAGTATCGTTGAGCTTCGCGACGACTTGACGGTATTTCGCGAAACCCGCCGCGTCGTCGGCCGTGCTCATCTGCCACGTATCGGCCAGCAACGCCTCCTGGGCGGGTGAGCGCGCGGTCGCGGACAACGCGGAGAGCGTCGCGGGTGAGGCGACCTCCAGCGGATCGCCGGCGCCGAGTCGGCTCGTGCTGAAGCGGAATCGCGGCAGCGTCTCGCCGGAGATAACGACGACAAGGGATTCGTTCGGGGCGAGCGTGAGCGGCTCCTCGAGGAGCCACACCGCAGTCACCGTTTGGGATTTGGTCGGCTCGGGCAACCGCCAGCCTGCGGCGACGCCGTGAAGCTGTGCGCCGTTATAGAAGCGCGCCTGCTTCTCAGTCGCATCGCCAAACACGAGTGTGAGCTTCCGAGTTTCGCCTTCGGCGCACTGCACCACAGGCATAAGTTTCACGTCCGACGGCGGCCAGCGCCACGGCTGCGGTCCCTCGGTTGGCGCCATCAGCACTTCCATGCGCAACGCGGTCACGCGGCCGCCATCCGGTCGCAGCGTGATGCGATACGATTCTCCGCCAGCCAACGGCTGCCCGGTGCAAACCGTGCCGTCGGCTTCGACGCTGACGGGGCGCTCGGCGATCACTTTGTCGCTTTTGCGCAATTCCGCTTGGATCGCGCGGACCGGCTCCCATCCCGTCGGCACTCGACTTAGGTAGCCGCGCGTATCGTCAAGCCACTTCGCGTAGCGCGCCGCCGCCGCGGGCTCGCGCACCTTCTCGCGCATCGCGATCACATGGGCGGCGAGCTCGTTTTGCGTGCGCTCGTGGCGCGCCGCCAGGTAGGGGCTGTCGACCTCGATCTCGGGAGGGAAGGGAAAGTCGTTGTTAAAACCCTTAAGCTCCGGGTTGCGCGTGTAGTCGTAGTCGCCGTAGACGCCGTATTGCTTGAGATCGGCGAAGAACGACTGGAGCTCGTAGAAGTCGCGGGTCTTGATTGGGTCGAACTTGTGGTCGTGGCACTCCGCGCAGCCGAACGTGCTGCCGAACCACGCCGCCGCCACGCCGCGCACGCGCTCGGCGCCGTATTTCGCGAGATACTCCTTGGGCTGCGCGCCACCCTCGCGCGTCATCATGTTGAGGCGGTTGTAACCGGTGGCGACACGTTGCTCGACCGTCGGGTTCGGCAACAGATCGCCGGCGAGCTGCTCGATCGTGAATTGGTCGAAGCGCTTGTTGGCGTTGAAGGCGTTGATGACGTAGTCGCGGTAGGGGAAAATCCGCTGAATCTGGTCGCCGTGAAACCCGACCGTGTCGGTGAAACGCGCGATATCGAGCCACCACACTGCCAGGCGTTCGCCGTGCCGTGGGGATGCGAGCAACCGCTCAACCTGCTTCTCGTAGGCGTCGGCGGTGCGGTCCGCGAGAAACGCCGCCGTCTCGGCCGGAGTCGGCGGCAGGCCGGTGAGATCAAGCGACACGCGCCGGAGCAACCGCGCCTTGTCTGCTTCGGGCGAGGGCTTGATCTTCTTCTCGTCGAGCCGCGCGCGGATGAACGCATCGATGGGATTCGCCCGCACGCGCGGTTTGCCCGGCACCTCTGGTTTCACGAGCGGCGCATAGGCCCAGTGCGGTTCGTAAACGGCGCCCTCGGCGACCCAGCGGCGGAAGAGTTCCTTTTGCGCAGCCGTGAGATCCTTGTGCGCATCGACAGGCGGCATCGGATCACTCGAATCCATGATGCGCAGAATGATTTCACTCTCGCTTGGCTTGCCCGGCACAATCGGCAGGGCGTCAGTCTTTGTGGGTTTGAGCGCTTCGGCGCGCAGATCGAGGCGCAGGCCCGCCTCGCGGGTTTTCGAATCGAAGCCGTGGCAATGAAAACAGGTGTCCGACATGATCGGACGGATGTCGCGATTGAAAGAGACGCGCGCGGCTGGTGTCGCGGCGCTCATCGGCAGCGCGGACGCAGCCCAGCCAAGCATCAGGACAAGCGAAGAACGGGGGGAAACAGGCATGGGGTAAATGCGGTCCGATCCAAAAAAATTGCCACCAAAGCGGCGCGGCAACGTGACGCCAAAAACAGCTTTCTCCCTTTGAAAAGCAAGTGCGCAGGGGCACTGTTTTTCCGAACATTCATCGCGGGCCGCGGTGCACGAAATGAGCGCGGGTTACGCGCACTGTTCCGGCCGCGTCTCATCGGCGCTGCGTCGCTTACGCATGCTTGGCCCATTGACGAGCGCCACCGCGCAGCTCCGCTCTGCGTCATGAAAGTCACCTACTATCTCGAAGTCCTTTCATCGTGGTGCACTTGGGTCGAGCCGACCTGGGCCGAGCTGAAAACGCGCTACGCCGCGCGTGGTGTGAGCTTCGAGTGGAAGATCGCGCTGATGAGCCCCGGCGATTTCCCGGCCTCACGCGCCCAGTGCGATTGGTTCTACCAACGCAGCGGCGGCACCGTCATGCACTCCCCGTTCAAGCTCAACTCCGGTTGGTTCGAGGCCGAGCGTAAAGGCGTCTATCACGCGCCCAATCTCGTCGCGGAAGCCGCCAAAGATTTTGGTTTCTCCGGCGATGAAATCCGTCTCGCTCTCGCCCACGCTGCGGTGCGCGAGGGCCAAAAAGTCGGCGATCTCGCCACCGCCGTGGCCGTCGCGGACAAGGCCGGCGGTAAAAAAATCAGCGCCAAAAAACTCCGTGCCCGCGCCGAGTCCGCCGCCGTGCTCGCGCGCGTCGAGAGCAGCACCGCCGAGTTTCTCGCCCACCAGATTTCGCAGCGTCCCGCCTTCGTGCTCACGAGCGCCATCGGCGACAAGGCGGTGTTCTCCGGCCTCGTGCGGATCGAGCCGCTCGTCGCGACCATCGAGGCGATGCTCGCCGACACAGCCGCCTACGCCGCGCACGCCGCCCACTACAGCAAGCCGCCAACCTAGCAGGCTGTCGGGCTTAAAGATTTTGGAATCCGGCGTCGGGTGAAAAATTGACGGCAAGAACAGGAGATTGGAGAAGGTTTTTTCGAGCGGAAGGGCGAAAGACGAGTGTTGGGCGGTAGCGCTGGGCGGTTTCAGA
>JANXLP010000028.1 GCA_025355125.1 Opitutaceae bacterium
GGTCGCCGAACCCCGCCTCCCGCACAGAATGGCGGGGTTCGGCGACCCCGCCCTCCATCATACCCCGACGGCATACGGCTCCTCGCGATGCACCGTGGTTCGGTTGTCGAGGCGCACGGAAAAATCCAGCGGGTCGCCAACGCCCACCGTGCCGCGCGCGACTTGATACGCCCAGACTTGGAAATAACTGAGCGTCGCGCCGCCAAAGATCGTCGAGAACGCGCCGTCCACAGCATCCTGGCCGCAGGAGACTTTAATGCGCCCGATGCGCGGCACGTGAAAGCGCGCGTCCGTCGTGTGCCAGTGGCCGCCGAGGTAAACCTCCGCGTAGGCGTGGAAATCCATGTGATTTTCCGGATCGGGAAAGCCGATGTCGGGCAAATGCCCGGTCACGTAGCGCGCGGGAAGGTTGAACGTGCGGTTGAGCGCGATCGCGAGATGCGCGAAGTCGCGGCACACGCCGTAGCCGCGTTGCAACACATCCCACGCCGAGAGATCGGCGCGGCCGGACATGTAGCGATACTCGATGTTGTCGTGAATCCATTTACTGATCGCCGTGACGCGCGGCAGGCCGTGCTCGATCTGGCCAAATTTTTCCCAAGCGAAATTACCCAGTTTATCCGAGTCACAATAGCGGCTCGGCAACGCATAGCGGAGAACCGCGGGCGGCAACTCGGCTGCATCTTGGGGCGTGGCGGCGGGCAGGCCGTGATTATCGGGATGAGAGGAGACCGCGACGATGGCGTCGTGGCGGAAGGAGTTCATGCCCGGCGCGAGCCGCACGCGCGTGACGGAATTGCCGTGGCTGTCGGTGAATTCCTCGGCCGGCAGATTGTTGCCCAGCGTGAGCGCCTCAAAGACGACCGCATGGTCGCGATTGAGCATCGGCTTCAGATTCAGCAACAGCATGGCTGAGCCCGTGACCTCATACGCGAGGCTGCAGCCCACCCGCACCGTGAGGTCGAATTTTTGACGAGGAAGCGCGGGTGATGGCATGGAGCCGAAGACATCTTAGCGCTTACCAAGCCAACTTGGCGCGAAAATAGGCCTTCAGTATGAAGGCCGACCGGAAAATCGACCTCGGGTTGCGAGAAACCGGGCAAATTGCGCGGCGACGCAGAAATTTTTCCCTCCGTTCCGGTGTGGGAGCGAGCTTGCTCGCGACTGGAACTTCGGAGTCGCGAGCGAGCGAGCTCCCACAGGTTCTGCAGGTGCTGTTCGAGCGCCCAACCTCAGTGCGAAACCTTCGGCTCCAACTCCACGAAGTTCGTGAGCGCGCCGATTTTTTCGATCTCGATGGTGACGGTGTCACCGGGTCGCAGCCAGCGCGGTGGCTTCGCCGCCATGCCGACGCCGTGCGGGGTGCCCGTGAGAATGACCGTCCCGGGCAACAGCGTCGTGCTGCCGCTGAGAAATTCGATGAGCGCGGGCACGTCGAAGATCATGTCGTTCGTATTCCAGTCCTGCATGACGGCGCCGTTGAGCACGGTGCGGATGATGAGCGCATTCGGATTCGGGATGTCGTCGGTGGTGACGAGATACGGCCCGAGCGGGCAGAACGTGTCGAAGAACTTGCCGCGGCACCACTGGCCGCCGCCGCGCTTGAGCTGCCAGTCGCGCGCGCTCACGTCGTTGGCGCAGGTGTAGCCGAGCACGTAGTCGAGCGCGCGCTCGCGGGTCACGTTTTTGCAGGCCTTGCCGATGACGACCGCGAGCTCGCACTCGTAGTCCACCTCGGTGCTGGCGAGCGCCGTCGGAATCTGAATCGCGTCGCCGGGATTCTGCAGGGTGTTCAAACCCTTCACGAAGAGCACGGGCTGCTCGGGCGCCTTCATGCCGCTCTCTTCGGCGTGGCGTTTGTAGTTGAGGCCCACGCCAAGGATGGTGGTCGGCACGAAAGGCGCGAGGAGCTTGCGCACGGCGGCAGTTTTGCCCGTGGGTTTCAGGCCGGCGTAGAGATCGCCCTCCAGGAGGAGCATGGAACCGTCGGGTTGCTGGGCGCCGAAGCAGGTGCTTCCGGCGGTATCGATAAAACGGGCAATTTTCATGGGATAAAATTTTTACTTCGCGAGATAGCCGCCATCCACGACGAGGTCGCTGCCGGTCATAAAGGACGCGTCGTCGCTGGCAAGAAACGCCACGGCGGCGCCGATTTCCGGCGGACGACCCTGACGACCGAGCAGGTGCATGGCAGAGGCGCGGCGGTCTTCCTCGTCGATGTCCAGGCCGAGCTTCTTGCACGAATCGGTGAAGGCCGAGGTGTAGATGTAGCCGGGGCAAACCGTGTTTACGCGGATATTGGCCGGCGCGAGATCCTGCGCCCAGCACTTGGTGAGGCCGCGCAACGCGAACTTCGTGGCGTTGTAGGTCGAGAAGTTGGCCTGCCCGACAAAGCCGCTGACGGAGGAGAAATTAATGATGCTGCCGCCACCCGCGGTTTTCATCTGCGGGACGATGTTCTGCGTCACGAGCGTCGTGCCGATGATGTTTACCGAAAGGATGTCGGTCCACTCGGCCGGCGTGGCCTCGACGCCTCGAAAGATGAAACGTGCGGCGCAGTTCACGAGGATGGCCACGGAGCCGAGTTTTTGTTGGATCGCGGCGCAGGCGGCTTTCACGGCGGACTCGTCGGCGATGTTCACCGTTTGGTGGAAGACGCCGAGCGCGCTGAGTTTTTCCTCGTCGTCGGCTTTCAGATCGAACGACGCCACGACGCAGCCTTCCTCGACCAGGCGCACGATGGAGGCGTAGCCGAGGTCGCCCAGACCACCAGTGACGAGGGCGATTTTTCCAGGAAGGCCTCTCACGGCAGAATGGCCACGGCGCGGATGGGCGAGCCGTCGCGGCCTTGGAAGTTGAGGGGGAAACCGGCAAAGGTGAAACGCTCGGGCAGCTGGCTGAGATTGGTGAGGCCTTCGACCACGACGACTTCGGCGTCCTTGCCGAGAAGGATGTGGTGCACCTCGAACCAGTCGCGGCTGGGCGTGGGCGTGTCCATGCCGAGCAGGCGAATCTTGCGCGAGACGAGGTAGCGCGCGGCGGCCTGCGTGAGGCTCGGGAAATCGGAAAAATAGTTTTCGTGGCCGAACTGGCGATGCCAGCCGGTCTCGTAGATCAGTTTCACGCCGGGCTGGAGCAGGTGCTCGATCTTTTTAAAATCATCCACGGTGATCTCCTCGGTCGCGGCCTTCGGGATGCGGTGCAAAATCGTTTCGCCGTAAAACCAGTCGAGCGGCATCTGGTCGATGGTTTTGCCGCCATCAACGAAGTGCGACATCGCGTCGAGATGCGTGCCCTGGTGCGTCGCCATGCTGACCTGGGTCATGTTGTATTTGAGGGTCTTGGTCGTGGCGTGCGTGATGATGCTCAGCTTCGGGTCCATCGGGAAGTTGGCCTGCCCGTGGACGAGGGGGTGCGAGAGATCGACGAATTTCATGGGGAACTAGGGTTGGCGTTCGGGAAGAAACGTTGGTTCACGACGTTCGCAAGCGCACCGCCGCGCAGGCCGGCGAGCACGGCCTCGGCGCTCTTGCGCTGGAGTTCGGGCACGCTGCCGCCGCTATACCACGCGGTGTGCGAGGTGAGGAGGGTGTTGGGCGTGTGGCGCAGCGGATGATCGGCCGCCAGCGGCTCGGTCTCGAACACGTCGAGGCCCGCCCCGCCGATGGCGCGCTGCGTCAACGCCGTCGCGAGCGCGGACGTGTCGATGAGGGCACCGCGCGCGGTGTTCACGATAATCGCATCCTTGCGCATCGTCGCGAGCGAATCGCGGTTGAGAAAATATTTGGTTTCTTCCGTCAGGGGAAGATGCAGCGAGAGGATGTCGGCCTCGCGCAGCAACTCCGCTGCGCCGAGTTTACGCACGCCGGCGGCGGCGAACGTCGCGTCATCCACGAACGGATCGTAGGCGGCGAGCTTGAAGCCAAAGACCCTGGCGCGCGTGAGCACCGAACGGGCAATGCGACCGAAGCCGGCGGTCGCAAAGGTGAGGTCGCGAAACGCGGCGAAGGGCGAAGGCGGCATGATCTTCCACGTGCCGGCGCGCACGGCGGCGTCGGTTTGCGGGATTTGGCGGGCGAGCGCGAGCGCCAGCGCGAGGGCGTGGTCGGAGACTTCGTCGATGCAGTAGTCGGGCACGTTGCAGACGGGAATTTTACGTTCGCCCGCGGCCTGGAGGTCCACGCTATCGAAGCCGATACCGTAGCGGACGATCACCTTGCACTTATCCAAGGTCGCAATGAGTTCGCGCGTGATCGAAGCCCATTGCACGAGCAGCGCATCGGCGTCGCGACAGAAGGGAATCAACTCAGCGGGCGTCTTGCACTGCGCGACGATCAGCTCGTGACCGGCGGCGGCGAAGAGCGCGCGTTCCTGATCGATATTCGGAAAGCCGTGTTCGGTGAGGACGATTTTCATGGGTAAATTTTAAGGGACAAAGACCGCCTTCAGATCGCGGTCGCTCGGTGCCAACATGCGGTGAAAAGCGGCCACGGATTGCTCGAGTGGCACCGCCTCGGTCCACGAGGTCACATCCACCTTGCCGCTTTGCATGAGCTGCAGCGCCTCGCCGAGTTCCTCGATCTTCGCGGCGTAGGTGCCAAAAATCTGTTTCTCGGGCAGTGTCACGCCGTAGGAATCGAACTCCATGGTGTTGCCGTGAAGTCCGATCCAGACCGCCGCACCGCCGGGGCGGAGCGCGGCGAGGGAGAGGCGTTTCGTGGCGGCGGAGCCGGCGGCATCCACGACGAGATCGACCCCTTCGCCATCGATCCACGCGAGCGCGGCCGCGGCGACGTCCTGATCTTTTGAACAGATGACTTTGGTCGCGCCGAGCTTCTTGGTGACCTCGAGCCGGCCGGTGGAGAGATCGCACACCATCGTGTTGACGCCACGCATGGCTTGCAGCGCCTGCTGACACATGAGGCCGATCGGGCCGGCGCCGATGATAAGCGCAGTTTTAACGGGAAGGTGGCGCGTGAGGTTAACGATATGCACGCCGTTGCCGAGCGGTTCGGCGAGGCTGGCCGCTTGAGCCGACAGCTCTTCGGGCCACGGAATCAGGACGCGTGCGGGCACGTTCACAAACTCGGAAAATGCGCCGCCGCGGTGCATACCGAAAATCTGGCGATCTTTGCAGAGATGCGTGTCACCGCGGTTGCAGCGCACGCAGCGGCCGCAGGGGATGAGCGAGTTGCTAACGAATTTTTTGCCGATGAGCGATTCGTCGCCGCCTGCGCCGACCGCGGCCGCAGTGCCGCAAAACTCATGACCCATCACGAGCGGCGGCTGGCGACGCGGGCTGTGGTTTTTGAAGGTTTCGAGTTCGCTACCGCAGAGGCCGCACGCGGCGACTTTTATCAACACCTCATCCGGCGCGGGCTCGGGCTGGGGCACATCGCGAATCTCAAGTTGATCGAAGGCGGGATAGTAGAGCGCTTTCATGCTGATTTTTTATGAGAGGTCGCCGAGGGCGGCTTCGAGGTGAGTTTTCATCGCCTTGCGTGCCGCTGCGGGATCCCCGGCGGTGACCGCGGCGACGATGCGGGCGTGGTAGCCGTTGGCGCGCTCAACACCGAAGCGTTTGAGCGTGACCTCGCGACTGAGCCGGCCGAGTTCGGCCACGGATTTCAACATCACGGCCAGCACTTTGTTGCCGGCGAGATCGGCGATCGTGTCGTGGAAAATAATGTCCAACTCAGCGGCGCGGGTGAGATCGGCGTTGGCGGCCATCGCTACGCAGGCGGCTTTGAGTTTTTTGACTCCGGACGGCGTCGCGCGCGTGGCAGCGGTCGCGGCGAGTTCGGGCTCGATGAGGAGGCGGGCTTGGGCGCACTGGCGGAGGCGCTCTTTGTCGCTGGGAAGCAGGCGCTCCAACGTGTGCTGGACGGGGAGCGCAGGATTGTTCGTTACCACAACCCCGATGCCATGGCGGATGGAAACAAGGCCGCGCTGTTCGAGTTTTTTTGCCGCCTCACGGACGACGACGCGGCTGACGCCGAGTTTTATGGCGAGTTCTCGCTCCGGCGGCAGGAGTGAACCGGTGGCCAGCGACGCGTTCTCGATCAGCAGCGTGAGCTGCCGCAGGACTTCATCAGCGGGGGAAATGCGGCCGAGATGTTCGATCTGCATCGGAACAAAAATTGGTAGGTGGTCCTACCACGGTGTCCAACTCTTTTTGAAGATTATGGACGCAGCATACCGCGGCCGCCGGGCTACGGGCGCGGCGCGGCGGTCAGATCGCGGAGCGCGCGATTCGCGAGCATACCGAGCACGACGCAGACGACGACAGTCGCGACGATGCCGGCGATGACCATCCACGACTGGGCCACGTCTTTGAAGCGCAGTTGCTCAAGTCCGGCCGCAGCGAAGGTCGCCAGCGCGGTGCGCGGGGCGATGCCGATGAAGGTGCCGACGGTATACGGCACGAGCGGGACGCGGGCGGCGGCGAGGGCGAAATTGGCGATGGCGAAGGGCGAGGCGGGTGGGATGCGCAGCAGCGCGACGACAAAGGTCGTGCGGCCGGATTCTTTGCTCAGCAACGCCTGGTAGATGGCGTTCCACTGCGGTTTGTCGCGGATAACTTCCAGCACGCGGTCGCGCGCGATCCCGCGGCCGATCGCATAGGCCATCAGCGACGAGACGGTGATCGTGACCATCGCCAATGGAAAGCCTGCGGCAAAGCCAAAGGCCCAGCCCGCGAGAATAGCGGCGGAGTAGGTCGGCACAAACGAGACGCCAAGGAGGAATCCGATGGCCAGAAAGTAGGTCAGCCAGCCGAGGGCGTCGTGCGCCCGCAGCCACGGCCCGAGGCTGGTAAGCGTGGCGAGCAGCACGAAGCCGCCGAGCGGCGGCCAGAAGGAGAGCACGATGGCGACGGGGCCGGCGGCGCCGAGACGGCGCATCAGGCCAGGGGGCTTGGGTTCGGCGTTCGCGGGGGACGAGCTGCTCATGAGGCGAAATAGGCAGACGATGTGAGCGCAAGCAAGCGCCCCACGCGTGGTCCCGCTTGCATCGCAGGAAATGCGCGCGTGTGCTCATGCGGATGGATGCTCCCCTCAAATCCAAACTCGGCCAGCCCGGCTGGCACCTGAAGCAAGGCTCGGTGGACACCTGGGTGACTCGCACCGCCGGCATGTTGGCGCCCGCGACGTTCCGCCTGCCTGGCGGGCGCGCGGTGCAGCCGTTTGCGGTCGCGCCATGGGTGGGCGAGAAGATCGACGCGGGGCTGCCGCCGCTGTTGCACGCGCTGCGTGGTGATTTTTTCTGTGCACCGTTTGGCGGCAACGGCGTGGCTTGGCGTGGTGAAAGCCATCCGCCGCATGGTGAAACGGCCAATGCCGACTGGAAATTCGTGGACGTTGCGAAGGGCAAGGACGCCACGTCGCTGCACCTGCGGTTGGCGACGAAAGTTCGCCCCGGCGTGATCGACAAGCGCGTGACGCTGCGCGCCGGACACAGCGCGATCTACGTCGAGCACACGCTCAGTGGTTTCACCGGGCCGATGAGCCTAGGCACGCATCCGTGTCTGTATGTGCCCGGACCCGAGGGCGCGGCGCGCGTTTCGGTGGGCGGCTGGGACTGGGGCCAGGTGTTGCCGGTGCCGTTCGAAGATCCGGCGGCGGGGGGCTACTCGACACTGAAACCGGGCGCGCGGTTTGAATCATTGAGCGCCGTGCCACTCGCCAACGGCGGCACGGCGGATCTCACGCACTACCCTGCCCGCGCGGGTTTCGACGATCTCGTGATGCTCATGGGCAAATCCGGCCGCACGCTCGGTTGGAGCGCCGTGACGTTTCCAAAAGACGGCTGGGCGCTCATCCAGTTGAAGAACCCCGAGGTGCTTCGGCACACGATCCTCTGGCATTCCAACGGCGGTCGCCACTACGCGCCGTGGAGCAGCCGGCACCGCAATGTGCTCGGGCTGGAGGAGACGACTTCGTATTTCCATTTCGGCCAGGCGGAATCAGCGAATCCAAATCCGTTGAGCCGCGCCGGTATTCCGACGACGGTAAAACTCTCGCCGAAGACGCCGCTGCGCGTGCCGCACATTTTTGCGGTGGCGGCGATTCCGCGGGGGTTCGACATCGTCGCGGATGTGCAGGCGCTGGCGGGCGGCGGCGGAGTCGTCATCACGGCGGCAAATGGGAAGACGGCACGCCTGGCTCTGGACGTAGAATTTCTCGCCGGGCGGTGAGGTGGGATTTTCGCCGTCGACCCGACGGTCATCCGCTCGCGGGCGCTCGCGGCTACGAATTCACCGCTTGGGGCGGGCCTCGATTTGTTTCCGGGCTTGGGTGAGCTCTTGCACTAATTGTTTCTCACCGGGCAGGGCCAGTTGGTAGTCACGGGCCATGACTTTGGTGGGCAGGGTGTCGAGGGTGTAGCGCACCATGTTTTCTCCCGCGCTCGAGCAGAGGATCAGGCCGACCGGCGGATTCTCGTCCGGATGCGTCCAATGCTCTTTCGCGTAGCTCAAGTAGAGGTGCATCTGGCCGGCGTCGGCGTGGGTGAACTTGCCGAGTTTCAAATCGACGATGACGAGGCAGCGCAGCCGGCGGTGGAAAAAGAGGAGGTCCACGCGATACCACACATCGTCGATCCGCAGCCGGCGTTGGCGCCCGACAAACGTGAAGTCGCTGCCGAGCCCGAGGAGGAAGGTTTCGAGATGCCGGATGAGCGCGGCCTCCAGCTCGGTCTCGGAGTATTCGTCGCGGAGGTTGAGGAATTCGAGAACCAGCGGATCGCGGATGGCTTCCTCGGCAGTGAGCGCGTCGCCGGGCTGGGGCTTCGCGCCTTTTTGCAGCATGGCTGCCTTGTTTTTTGAAAGGGCGGTGCGCTCATAGAAGAGCGAATTGATCTGCCGGTCGAGCTGGCGGACGCTCCAGCCGCCACGCAGGGCCTCGGTCTGGTAGAAATCGCGGGCTTCGGGCGAGCGCGCGGACATCAGGAGGACGTAGTGCGACCAGGGCAAAGGAAAGGCTCGGGCGACATCGGCGAGGGTCAGTTTTCGAGACGCGGCGGCGAATGGGTCCGACCGTGTCGGATCCATCGGGAGCACCTCCAATTTTATCGACGCGGTCAGAGGAATTGCGCGGGTGCTAGAAATGCTCAACGGGGTCGAGCGAATCGTGGATGCGGATTTGGCAGACGGTGTCTGCGCAATCAGGTCGAAGGAGGTCCGCTCCGATTTGGCAGACAGTGTCTGCCAAATCCGTTCAGTCGGGAAGCAGCCGAAAAACGAACGCATGTTCTGCAAACTGCGCGTAGAAAATCCCTGTCCAAACCGCGCCGTCAGATCGGTCGCCAATCGCTTGAGGAGCTCTTCGCCGTAGCCGGCGCGTTTTTTACCGCCCTGTTCGAACTCGACGATGCGACGGCCGACTTCCCAGTAGGTAGCCGTCATGAGGGAATTGACGGTGCGGGCGGCGGTGTGGCGGGAGGTTTCGAGCAGCGCGCCGATACCACCGATCAGGCCGGGGTAGGCGGCGAGGACGGGCGAAAGCGGAGATTTTTTCATGACGGAAATAGCCGACTAAAATTAACCATTCAGGCTCGGCGCTAGCAGGCTGTCGGGCTTAAAGATTTTGGAATCCGGCGTCGGGTGAAAAATTGACGGCAAGAACAGGAGATTGGAGAAGGTTTTTTCGAGCGGAAGGGTGAAAGACGAGTGTTGGGCGGTAGCGCTGGGCGGTTTCAGA
>JANXLP010000035.1 GCA_025355125.1 Opitutaceae bacterium
GCCGGTGCGCTCTGCGGGCGGGCCGCCCGCGCTCCCAGGCCCACCAAGCCGCCCATCACCAGTGCGGCTTCTATCATGGCTGCGGTTTTGTTGAGGTGAATGAACTCCAGCTCGGCGGCGGTGGAGTTGTTTTTTTTCTCCGCGAGCAGGTCCTCCATCTGGCCACCGATGAGCCGACGGCTGCCGGCGGCATAGGCGAGCTCACGAACGAGGCCATGGGCCAGAGCCGGCGTGCGGGCGTAGTGTTCGCTCAAGATGACGAACGCTTCCGTGAGCAGAGCATCGCCTGCGAGGAGAGCGGTGGCTTCGTCGAATTGTTTATGCGCCGTCGGCCGGCCGCGCCTCAGATCGTCGTTATCCATACACGGGAGGTCGTCGTGGATAAGCGAGTAGGTGTGAATGCACTCTATGGCGCACGCGGCGGGGAGCGCGGAGTCATCGGTGACGCCGAGGAGTTCGGCGGCCGCGAGGGTGAGGACCGGGCGCAGCCGCTTGCCCCCGCCGAGCAGACTGTAGCGCATCGCCTCGTGCAGCCGGCTGGGGCGCGTCGTCGCCGCGGGCAGGTAGCGGTCGAGTCCGTGCTCGACGCGGGCGACGTGGCGTTGGAGGGCGGCGGCAAAGTCCATCAGGCTCCGAGTAGCGCCGGGAAGCAGGCTGTCCTCAAACAAATTTGCCTGCGGTAAAAACCCGGTGCGTGAAACAAACTCGCCAACGTTGTTGGACGCGCGCAACACTGCGGTCGTTTTACGCTATGCCCACCTACGAGTATCTTTGCCCCAAATGCGGTCATGCATTCGAGCTGTTTCAGTCGATGCGCGATGAACCGCTCAAGAAATGCCCCAAGTGCAAGAAAATCGGCGTCAAGCGCCTCGTCGGAGGCGGTGCGGGCCTGATCTTTAAGGGCAGCGGCTTTTATATCACCGATTACAAGAAGAAGTCCGGCACCCCATCGGGCGGTGAGAGTAAACCGGCCGCTGCGGCCCCGGCACCCGCTGCGAAACCCTAATTTCCCCTCATGAGCGCAAAATCCAAACGCGGCGGCTACGAACCCAGTTGGACAGAAGTCACTATCGGTGCGCTCCTCAGCGTCATCATTGGTGCCACGCTCGGCGTGGTGTTTTTGGTGTTCAAGCCGGTGATCACGGTGAAGGAAATTCCCAAGGAGGATGAACTGGATCGCAGCTCAGTATACTACATCGAGGGCAGCCGCGATGCCGCCAAGTCCAAGCTGGCCACAGCGAAACGGAAAACCTTCGCGGGCGGCGGCTCCGTGGTCGTGGACGAAAACGAACTCAATTCTTTTGGCTCGGCACCCGGTGCTCCCATCAAGCCGGTGGCCCCGGCCCCCGGCACCAAGGCTTCGCCTGCCGCCAAGACGCCTTCCCCCGCAGCGACGCCCGCGGCCGCCCCCGGTGCGCCAGCGGCTGCCCCCGCAGATCTGTTTGGCTATGCGCCGGGTGCGCCCAATTTCCGCATTCACGACAGCGCGCTCCAGTTGGGAGTGCCCGTGAAGGTAACCCTTTATGGTCTTGAGCTGACGGTTGTCGTGCAGGGTCGCGGGACCTTTGTGAAGACGGGCGAGAAGTTCGCCTATGAGCCCGCGGCGCTGCAGGTCGGGTCGTGCCCAGTGGATCGTCTGCCGATGGCGCGTGCCTTTGTGATGAAGAAAATTTTCGAGACGCAACCCGTGCCGGAAGACATCGTCAAAGTCTGGGGCAACCTGAGCGACGTGGCGGTGGTCGGAACGGCGCTCAAGCTCACGATGCCGTGAACTGCCGGCTCGCGGTTGCGGGCTGGGTGTTGGCTGTGCTGGGCGGTGGCGTGTCGGTGTTGGAGGCTGCGTCTGCGCCCCCACCGGTGCTCACGCGCACCGCGCCGGGGCAGTTTGAAATCGCCAGCGTTGATGTCGGAGCCGCTGAGCGCGCGATGACCGAGGCGAGCGCCGCGTGGCGATTGCTGTCCGCGCCGTTGGGTTTGCCGGCGGGGTTTCCCTCGCCGATTTTTGTGCGGCTGGTGCCGGCGGCGGAGTGGGCGGAGCCCGCGCCGTTTCGTGTCACTGCCGAGCCGGGCGGAGTGGTTGCGGTGCGCGTGCGCTGGAGCGAGGCGACGCCGACGGTGTTTCTGCGCCGCGCGCTCGTGCAGGCGCTGCTGCTGCGTCTCGGTGTCGCTGCGCAGGGTGTGTCGCCGCGACTCACGGTGCCGTTGTGGTTGGAGCAAGCGTGTGTGGGCTGGTGGCGCACGCGTGAGGAACCGGCGCAGCTCGATGCGCTTCAGCAGGAATCAGCGGTGCTCGCCCCGCCGCCGCTCGCGGACTTGCTCGGTTGGCAACGCAGCGACGTAGAGCCGCGCGGGCTCAGCGTGGGCGCGGTGTGGTTGCTCACGTGGCTGCAAGCCGAGTCGGGTCGGGCAGGGGAGTGGCCGGCGCTGCGTGCACGGTTACTTGCCGGCGAGGAGCCGCTGGCGTCACTGGCGACCTGCTATCCCGAGAGATTTGGCGGCGCGGACGAGCGAGAACTCTGGTGGCAAACCGGTTGGCATCATGTGCGCAGGCTGGCGACGCCGCCCCAAATGGGCAGCGCAGAGTCGCGAGTGATGCTGGGGGATTTGGCGCGATTCGTTTTTTCCGTGGGTGGACACGACACGGTGGTTCCGCTGCGATTTGTTCTGCGGCAGCGAGGCGAGCCGGCGGTTGCCGCCATGCTTTCTGCACGGGAGAAGGAACTGCAGCGGGTGACTCCGGCCCTGCATCCTTTTTATCGCAACGCAGGACTCGCGTTGGCCGATTGTCTGGAACCGAAGAAGCGCCGTTCTGATGATGAATTTGCCGCCGCCTGTGCGGAATTTGACCGCGAGTGGCGCGATGCGGTGGAATTGGAAACGACGGCGCGTGAGGCGTTGGACGCATTGGCGGCGAGTCGACGGCGTTGAATGGATGGGACGGTGCAAATGCATTTGCGCCCGCGCGCGCCGGGCGCGGAAACTGGATTGGTGTCGAAGAGCCTGAAAAATATCGGAGTAGTGTCCGCGCTGACCATGGTGTCGCGCGTGCTCGGTCTCGGGCGCGACATGCTGGTCACGGCGGTCTTCGGGACCTCGGCGCTGGCCTCGATTTTCTATACCGCGTTCACCTTGCCGAATTTGTTTCGCCGTCTGCTCGGAGAAGGCGCGCTCACGGCGGCGCTGGTGCCGACGTTGCAGGAGGAACTGAAGGCGCGCGAACGGGCCGGGGCTTTTGCCTTGGTGAATCAGGTCGCGAGTTGGCTGCTGGTGGTCACCAGCGGCATCGTGGCGGTATCCATGCTCGTGCTCGGACAGGCCGGGTGGCTCACGACGGTCGCGCAAGGTTGGGGCCTGGAGGCCGACACGGCGCGGCGGCTGACGGCGTCGGCGGATTTCGCGATCATCCTGTTTCCCTATCTCGTGTTCGTGTGTCTGGCGGCGGCATTCAGCGCGGCGTTGCAGACCCTGCACCGGTTCGTAGAGCCGGCGTTGTCGCCGATTTGGCTGAACGTCGCGATGATCACACTGCTTGGCGGCGCGGTTTACGCGGGCTGGGCGGACACGCAGGACGGGCGGATGCTCTGGCTGTGCGCAGGCGCGCTGCTCGGCGGATTTTT
>JANXLP010000527.1 GCA_025355125.1 Opitutaceae bacterium
GTTCGGTGGCTTCGTCGGTGCCGAAGTGGAACTTCATGCCCTTCTTCACGAGCCATTGGTAAACGGCCTGCGCTTCGGCGTCGGGGACTTGGGTGGCGCCGTAATAGAGCGCGGATTGCGAGAGGCGCTCTTTGTAGAAGCCGGTTGGGAAAAGAAGTTCGTCCGGGATGATGGCGTTATACATGCCCATGCAGCCCTCGTCGAAGACGCCCATGATGGATTTTTTGCGGCGGAGATCGGCGGCGATTTTCTTGGCGAGTGCGCGGGCTTTGGGTGGAACGGCGGCGCGGGCGAGGGGTTTCACGTGGGCGGTCTTGTGCTTGGCGGTGCCGGTGGTGAGCCAGGATTTCAGGCCGGTGAGAAAGTAGGCGTCGGTGAAATCTTCGCTCCAGAGCGTGGAGTATTTCACGCCGGCTTTCGTGAGGGAGCCGTTCAGGTTTAACATTCCGACGAGGCCGGGCCAGGTGCCGGACCAGTTGGCGACGGTGAGGATCGGGGCTTGGTGGGAAATGAGGCCGGAGAGGACGTGGTGCGAATACTGCCAGACGGCTTCGGCGACGATGATGGGAGTCTTGGGATCAAGGTCAGCGAAGACCGCCATGCCTTCCTTTTGCGAGCTGATGAAGCCGTGTTTTTGCGCGGGCTTGTAGGCGTGGGCGCGAACGACTTTAAAGCCGAGTTTCGCGACGGTGGCGGTGAGCTTTTCCTCCATCGCGCGCTGGGCGGGCCAGCAGACTTCGTTGGCGGAGGCGCGGAGGTCGCCGCTGGCGACGAGGAGAATCGTTTTTAATTTGGGCATGGGAAGAGTGGGCGAGGGGGGGGCGGGTCGAAAGGAGATGGTCGGCAGGCTAGAGAAAGTCGGCGGGAGTGGATGTGGATAATGCGCTCGAAATCAGCGGAGCGGAATGGATAGATGAAGCATAGAAATGGATAAAATCGGCCCCAATGATGCGAAGGCGTTGCTTTCCCGGCAAGTGACGGGCGGGCGGTATTTTTTCCTGAACCTCGCGCCGGGGCGGACGCAAGCGATGGCGCTCGTGATGGGCGGGCGGGAGCAGTGCAACCCGGACTACGCGCTGGCGCGGCGGCATTTTCCGTTTCACGGGATCGAGTGCGTGGTGGCGGGGCGCGGGAGCGTGACGCTCGACGGCGAGACGCACGCGCTGGAGCCCGGGACGGTGTTTGCCTATGCGCCGGACACGCGCTGCGAGATGCGGGCGGACCCGAGCGATCCGATGGTGAAATACTTTTTGGCGTTTGCGGGGCGGGCGGTGGCGCAGAGATTTAAGCGCTGCGGAGTCGCTCCGGGAGCGGTGCGCGGGTTGGCGGTGCCAGCGGAGGTGACGGGGGTGCTCGAGGATCTGGTGCGTGAGGGGCAGCGAACAGGGGCGCTCACAGTGGAGATCTGTGCAGCGCTGGGCGAGTTGTTGCTGCTGAAGATCGAGGCGACGACGACGCAGGCGGCGGCGACGATCGAGCCGGCGCGGGCGGCGTTTTTGAAGTGCAAGGCGCTGATCGATGGACAGGCGGAGCGGCTCGGGACGCTGGAGGAGATTGCGCGGGCGGCGTCGGTGGAGGCGTCGAGCGTGTGCCGGTGGTTTCGGCGCTATCAGGGCACGAGCCCGTATCAGTATTTGTTGCGGAGAAAGATGATGATCGCGGCGGCGTTTCTGGTGGAGCATGGCGGGCTCGTGAAAGAGGCGGCGCAACGGGTGGGCTTCGCAGACCCGTATCATTTCTCGCGGGCATTCAAGGCGGTGCACGGGGTGGCGCCGCGCGCGCTCCTGCGCTACGCACCGCGCACGACGAGCCAGTCCACCCACCAGCCGTAGAGGGGGATGCCGAAGGCGAGGTTGAAAGGAAACGTGATGCCCAGCGCCGCGGCCACGCAGAGTCCGGTATTGGCCTCGGGGATGGCCACGCGAACGGCGGCCGGCGCCGCGATATAGGAGGCGCTGGCGGTGAGCGTGGCGAGCACGGTCGCGCCGCCGGGCGAGAGGCCCGCGAGCAGGCCGGCCCAGCCGCCGAGCGCACCACCGAAAAGCGGCACGCCGATCGCCGCCGCGACCACGAACACGCCGCTTTTGCGCAGCTCCGGGATGCGCTGCGCTGCGAGCAGGCCCATCTCGAGCACGAAGAACGCGAGGATGGGCTTGAACGCCGTTATGAACAGCACTTCGAACGGCGCGAACCGGCCCGGCCCCGACGCGAGCCCGATGAGCATACCGGCGAGTAGTAGAAATACTGAGCGGTTCAACATCACCTCGTGGACGACGGCGCCGTAGCTCGCGCCCTTCGCCGCCGGCTCGCCCGCGCGGTGCAGGAATATCGCGATGAGGATCGCGGGCACTTCCATGATGACGAGGAGCACGGGGAGGAAGCCCTCGTGCGGCGTGCCCGTGCGCACCAGCGTGGCGAGCACCGCCGCAAACGTGACCGCGCTCGTGGAGCCGTAGTGCGCCGCGAACGCCGCCGCGTCGGCGCGTGCCTGTCGGCCGAATTTCTTGGCGACGAAGAAGACGACCACCGCCATCACCACCCCGAGGGTGAGCGCCGCGACGGCGGGTAGCGCGACTTCGCCGGCCGAAGCCTTGGCGAGTTGCACGCCGCCCTTCAGCCCGATGGCGAGTAACAGATACGTGCTGAGCAGGTGATAGACGGCCTCGGGCAGCTTCAGCTCCGAGCGGAGCACGCCGCCGACGAAGCCGACGAGGAAGAAAAGAAACAGCGGGTCGAGGAGGGTTTCGAGCATGGTCTTGAGCGGGAAAGGTTCGGGATCACGTCTCCGCCGCTTTGGTGCCGGTGATGACCGCCACCGCCGGGTGATGGATGCGGCGGTCCACGGTGATGGCGAAGAACTGCTCCCGGCACTTCTCGGTCAGGCCGATGATGCGCAGGGAGAAGCGGTCCACGGCCTCCTGTGCGACGAGCGTCGGCACGGGGATGAAACCGCGGCCGCCGGACGCCATGACCTTCATCAGCGCGCCGTCCTCGAATTCGCCGAGCACGCGCGGGACAATGCCGAGCGATTGAAACCACCGGTCCACCGCGCGGCGCAGGCCGGTGCCCTCGGCCGGGAGGAGCGCGGGCGCCTGGTGCAGCGAACGCGGGAAGCCTTTGCGCAGCGTGGCCGCGAGGCGCGCACCCGCGCAGAACGTGACGCCGCACTCGCCGAGCGGGTGATTGAAGACGCGGACCTTCATCCCGCCGGTCGCGGGTTCATCGGCCAGCACGACATCGAGCCGGTGGGCCGTGAGCTGCCCGAGCAGATCGGGCACCTTGCCCTCGCGGCAGATGACGTGGACGACCTGCGGCATCGCGAACACCGGCTGAAGGATCTGTTGCGTCATGAGCTTGGGGAAGGAGTCCGCCACGCCCACGTGCAGCCGGATCGCCTTGGCCGTCGGCCGCTGACTGATGGCGGCCGTGAGTTCACGCGCGAGGCCGAAGATCTCGTCGGCGTAGCGCAGCGCGATCTGGCCGGAGTCGGTGAGGACGTTGGTGCGGCCCGTGCGGCGGAAAAGTCTTTCCCCAAGGGCGCCCTCCAGCTCCCGGATCTGGGCCGAGATCGAGGGCTGCGAGATATGCAGCTTCTCGGCCGCAGGCCGCAGGCCACCCTCGTGCGCGACGGTCCAGAAATAACGCAGGTGGTGAAAATTGAGGGAGTCCATGAGCGAGGCTTAATGTTAGGATTAAGCTAAGGGAACGTGTCAAATTGCGTATTAGACGAAATCACAGTCAGCCGCTATCGTGACGACGCCATGAAATCCACCCTTCGGCACGACAACGTGCATCGCAGCCCCGCCATCGAGCGACGGGTCGAACCCGGTCGCAGAGGGCCCGCCGCCCGCCCGTCGTCGTCCGCCGCCACGCGCGGACGGTGAACCGCACGCCCGCACCCGGACCTCCACTTTATGCTACGCAACACTTCGACTGACTGACCGACCATGCCCGCCCTTTTTCCCTTTGCCGACTACTGGTGGTTCTACGCGCTGTTCACGCTCGGCGTGCTGGCGTTTCTCGCGCTCGACCTCGGGGTGTTTCACCGCGAGGCGCACGTCGTGGGATTTCGCGAGGCGCTGGGCTGGAGCGTGGCGTGGATCAGTCTCGCGTTAATTTTCTGCTGGGGCTTCTGGCACTACGCGCAGTGGAAGCTCCCGCTGGACCCCCGGCTGATCGCCGCCGGGGTGACGGCGGCACAGGCGGCGGCGCTGGCGGACCAGGTGGCGCTGGAGTTCCTCACCGGCTTCGTGATCGAGAAATCGCTGTCGGTGGACAACATCTTCGTTTTTGTCGTCGTGCTCGGCTATTTTGCGATCCCGCCGATCTACCAGCACCGCGTGCTGTTCTATGGCATCATCGGGGCGCTCATTTTCCGCATCGTGTTCATCGCGCTGGGCTCGGCGCTCATGCAGTGGGAGTGGGTGATCTGGATCTTCGGTGCCTTCCTCGTCTTTACGGGCATCAAGGTGATCTTCGCGCCGGAGAAGCCCATCGACCCGGAGCGGAATCCGATCATGCGACTGTTGCGCCGGCTCATGCCCGTCACGCCGCAGATCGAGGGCGACAAATTCTTCGTGCGTCGGGCCGGTGTGCTGCATGCGACGCCGCTGCTGGTGGCGCTCGTTTTCATCGAGCTCACCGACATCGTGTTCGCCGTCGATTCCGTGCCCGCGATCTTCGCGATCACAAAGGAGCCGCTGATTGTTTTCACGTCGAACGTCTTTGCGATCCTGGGGCTGCGGGCATTGTTTTTCCTGCTGGCCGGCGTGATGCACCGCTTCCGTTTTCTAAAATACGGGCTCGGCCTCATTCTGGTTTTCGTGGGGTTGAAGATGCTCTGGCTGAATGAGGCGTTCGGCGGGAAATTTCCGGTTACGTGGTCGCTGGGCATCATCGGCGGCATCCTCGCCGTGACCGTCACCGCTTCGCTGGTGTGGTCGCGCGGCACGTCCGCGCCACCCTCCGGCCCCGCACGCTGAGACACTTTTTTCGCTCCCTCATTGTGAAAAATAAAGACACCTCTCTGCCGGTCGAACTTGACCGGGTTCTCGCCACGGATTCGACGGACAGCCTCACGAGCATATCGGCCTACGTGGAACGCGGCGGCGCGCTGGTGACGCCGCAGGCGCTCGTCGCCCTGCGATCGCTGCGCCGCCGGAACCACGCCAAAATCGCCGGGCTCGAAATTGAATCCCGCCTGCGCACGCGGCTCGAGGTGCTCGCCCTCTTCCTCGACGAATGGAGTGAAGAGGACGGAGCGCCGACCGTGGCGGTAAGGGAGGCGGCTTTTGCACTGCTCTATTTTAATACCGGCTTCGACCGTATCCCGGACTCGATCCCCGAGATCGGCCTGTTGGACGACGCCCTGATCGTCCAGACGGTGTTGCAACGCCACGCGACGGCATTGTGCGCCCATTGGTTGCGACGCGGGCGCGCCTGGCCGGCGGAGCTGTAGGTCGGGCGTCGCGGAGGACGAATCGCGCGTGCGGTGGGCCGGGTTGCCGCACGGTATTCCGGTTTGAGCTCAAGATAGAGCGCGGGGTGAACGCAGGAAGCGCAGGGCGGCGGCGGGGAGGGAGGCGTAGTGCTGGGTGCGGGCGGAGAGGTTGAGGGAGCCGTCGCGCAGGAGCGCGCCGAGCAG
>JANXLP010000180.1 GCA_025355125.1 Opitutaceae bacterium
AAGAAAGCCCACACGCTACGCGAAACCGCCTTGGTGGGACTCGAGCGTTTCTTCCCGGTATGCTGCGCGGTGAAGAGGTGCGAATAGACGGACATTTTGCGCAGGAAGTCGTCCGCACCCCGATACGAGTAGTGCGCAACCGGCTGGGTCAGCTGGACCACATCGAGAGACTGGGTCTGCACGCGTTCGTGGACTTCGCTCGTGCAGAAGTTGGTCACGGCGCGATTGAAGAGTCGCTCATGACGGTCGGGCGACCAGCCGCAGGTGGTGATATGCTTTCCGTTGTAATAATTGCGGAAGGGGAGCGAATAAACGGTCTGCGAATCGAGCGAGAGGGCGTTGATTTCGGCGACGAGCGCGGGCGAGACGATTTCGTCGCTGTCGATCGAGAGAATCCAATCGTTGCGCGCGAGGGCCACGGCTTCGCGGTGGGCGCGGCCGAAACCGGGGAACGGGCCGGCGAGGTGATGCAGGGAGACGTTGGCGAAGGATTCGGCGATGTGCAGCGTGCGGTCGTTCGAGCCCGTGTCGAACACCACGACCTCGTCGCACCAATCGAGGGATTCGAGGACCGGGCCGAGCAGCACCTCGCTGTTCTTGGTGAGGATCGTGGCGCTGATGCGCGCGTTGGTTTTGGCGGGAGCGGTGCGAATCCGCCCCGAGTGGCGCCACGAACCTGGGCGCGCCGCGGGCATCTTTATCAAGAAATTCGAGACGTCGTCGTGCGGGTGGAATCCAATGGCAGGAGTCATGGCCAAAACTATACGGGAATGCGCGGGATTTTACCTGTCGGCCTGACGAGAAACCTTGTGTAGGGGGATGCCCTACACCTTGAAGTTTCCTTAAGGCCGATGCGCGAAGATCAGGCGAAATTTGAAGTAGGCTGAGCCGCTGCCCTTCACTGCTCCCTGGCGACGGAAAAAATCAAAGGTGCGCACCGCCTCATAGCCGGTGGCCACGGCGTAGGTGATGCCGCGCCGCCATTCGCCGCTGAGCTCCGCGCCGACTTTATAACTCGAGTATTCGACCGCAGTTTTTCCGCCCGTAGTTTCGACGAGAAAACCGCCACCGGTAAGCTCACCGCCGAAGCGGAGCGACGTGGTGCGATTGATCGTCCACACCACGGCTGGCTCGGGATAAATCGCTTCGATGCGCAGCCGTGGCGAGAGCGTCCATGCGACGCCGAGGACTGGCACGGCATGATGATAGAATCGCGCGTTGCTGAAGCCCCAGACGCCGTCGAGGCCCCGGGCGAGCGGCAGCCCGGAGGTCAGTTCCACGGGCACATCCCACGAGGAGGCGGTCGCGTGTGTGCCGAAATACCAGCCGGGGCGAAGCGTGAGCGCGGCCGCAGGTTCCTCGCCGGCGTAGTATTCGACGGCGAGCACCGCCGCATAGTCCTGTAGATGGCGCAACGACCCGACTCCGTGGGAAAAGCGATAGTCCTCTGCGCGCACGCCGAGATCAAAATACCAATCTTTCTCCGCCAGCGACCGGCGCACGAGGCAGGATGCGATCGCAGATTGAGCGTTGCCGGAGTATTTGTTCCCGCGGGAGTCGTCGAGCCGCGCGGTGCCGCTGACGACGCCAGTAAACTCGGCTTCAATCGCGGGCGGAGCGGTCTGACCGTGAGTCGTCATGCTGAGCAGAAGTGCAAAAATCGCGAGCGCCCGCGTGCCGCGTGGCGACCGAGAAATTGATTTTAACGCGGAGGTCGGCACGCCGCAGATTTTGAAAGCGCACGGGCGAGCGCGACTAGAAACGTATGGGCTGCGTGGTTTTCGCGTGAGTCTGAGCTGGAGATTTTGCGAACAGAATGAAACACCATGCGCGTTGCGCTCAGCGCGAATGCCCGTAACTCAGCTCTTACCCAAATACTCTCATGCTCGCGACCGACCCGCTGTTCCCAGTGCTGATTTTAAGTTTAGAACACAGTGCCGGCGGCGTGGGCTTCGCGACGATACAGCTTTGAAAGCGGAACTAAAATCAAGTGGCGCGGTGCGACGGCGGGTATTTTTCGTGGACGATCATCCGCTCGTGCGGGAGTGGCTCGCGAGCATGGTGGCGCTCGAGCCTGATCTCGAAGTTTGCGGGCAGGCGGAGGACGCGGCGGCGGCGCTGGCCGCCGTTTCGCTCGCGCGGCCGGATGTGATGGTCGTAGATCTGTCGCTGCCGCGCGGCACGGGGTTGGATTTGATCAAAGACATCCGGGCGCAGTATCCCTCCCTGCGACTGCTCGTGTTGTCCATGCATGACGAGGCCAGCGTGGCGGAGCGCGCCTTCCGCGCCGGTGCGCACGGCTATGCGGTCAAGCGCGAGGCTGGCCCGCGGATCATCGAGGGGATTCGCGCGGTGCTGGATGGGAAGTTTTACGCGAGCCCGGCGCTCACCGCGCAACTCGCGGGACGTATGTTCAGCGGGGCGCCGCGCAACACTGCGGCGCCTGAGGAACTCTTGAGCGATCGCGAGATGGAAGTTTTCCGGCTGCGCGGGCAGGGGAATAGCGCCAAAGAGATCGCGCACCATCTCGGCGTGAGCGTGAAGACGGTGGGTTCGTATGATGCGCGCATCAAAGAGAAGCTGGGCCTGACCGATGCCGGCGAGCTCATGCGTGAAGCGGTGTTGTGGCACGATCGTCAACGCGGGCTTTGACGATCTCGGTCCGGCGAAACCGCCGCACCGCTGAGAGCGCCGTTGCAGTGAGGGCGAGATGGCGCGCGTTACGTTGCGCCAGCGGAAATGCGGTGGCCCCAGTGTAGGGCGTCGCCTGACAGGTTTTTCGTCCGGCTGCTGGCATACGTGGCGAGGCAAGGGTGGTAAGTTGGAGTCATATCATCCAACGCTCCCAATGTCCCACGCTCTACCGTTCAGCCCTTCCATTCTCATCACCGGCGCCACTGGCTTCCTCGGTGGTGCCCTCGCTGCGGACATGCTCGCCAAGCCGGAGTGGGATAACGTGCTCCTGCTCGTGCGCGGTGAAGACGCCTCGCATGCTTACCAGCGGATGTTGCGCTCGCTGGCGCGCTTCACCTTTAACCTCGAACTGTTGGGACGCCTCAAGCCGGAGCAGGTCTTGTCGGGCGATTTCACGCAACCGGCTGCGTTCATCGCGGACGCGCGGTTGACGGGCATCAAGCGCGTGGTGCATTGCGCTGCGTTGACGTCATTTGGCGCCAACACGCGGGTCTTCTCGACGAACGTCGATGGCACGTTGCGTTTTGTGCATCATCTTCGGCAGGTTGCGACCATCGAGCGTTTCCTGCACGTGAGCACGGCGATGATCTGCGGCGATCAGCCCACCGCAATCGTGCGTGAGGACGAATTTCCGCGGGCGCGCGTCAAACACCTCGTCAATTACACGGAGAGCAAGGCCGAGGCCGAGCGCCTGCTGCGGCTTACCCTGCCGGGATTCCCGCTCGTGGTGGTGCGTCCGTCGATCATCGCCGGGCACACGCGACTCGGTTGCTCGCCCTCGGGCAGCATCTATTGGACATTCCGCATGGCGGACGCGCTCGGCATGATCACCTGCTCATCCGCTGCGCGGATGGATGTCGTGCCCGTGGACTACGCGGCCTCAGCGCTAAGGCATCTCCTCGTGTGTCCGCAACTCGCGCACCCGACCTACCACATTTCGTCCGACGAACAATCGAGCTGCACCTGGCGGGAGATCGCCGCGGCGTTCGCGCTTACGCGAGTTAAGGTCGCGCACGTGGCACTCGCCTGGGGCGGCCATGAGAGCGCGGGCGGTGGGGCGGAGACAGATTACCGCACCGTTGAATTTGAGGAGATCGCGGCGCGCCGACAGGAGTTCGATACGCTTTTTGGGCCCTGCAATAAGAAGTTCATGCTGGCCGCAGCCAACCTCTATGCGGGCTTCGCGGCGCTCGATACGGTCTTCGATTCCAGTCGCCTGCGTGCGGAAGGCATGCCGGCTTCGCCGCGCTTTACGGACTACCTGCACGTGTGTGAAAAATCCTCGTCGGCTTACACCATCGCCGACCAGGGCACCATCGACTTTGCCTGATACCACCCAACCGAGCCAGCATGAGCACCACTGACTTCATCCGCGAATATGGTTACTACGCCATTGTCGTCGGCACGTTTTTTGAGGGTGAGCTGATCATGCTGGCTGCCGGGGTGGCGGCCGGTGCGGGGATGCTCAGTCTGCCCGGAGTTATTGCGGCGGGCATGTTGGGGATTTTCGCGAGCGACACCCTTTGTTTTCTGCTTGGGCGTTATGCCGGCGGACATCTGAAACGCTGGTTTCCGGGCATCTATAGCCGGCTGGGCCGGGTCTTTGGCCTGATCGAGCGGCACGACGAAAAACTGATCGTATTTTTCCAATTCCTGCCGGGGCTCTGCACCGTGACGCCCGTGGCCTTCGGGCTATCCAAGATCAGCACGGTGCGTTTCATGGCGCTGGATTTTTTGGGCAACGCATTTTGGACGCTGATATTTTCTCTCGGCGGCTATGCGTTTGGCTCGGCCTTTGAGCGAATCGTGCGCGACGCACGCGATTGGGAGTGGCTGGTGGTCGGCGGCGTGGTCGTGGTTGGCCTCGTGATCTGGCTGGTGGGCCGCGCCTTGAGCGGACGTTGGGCCAAGATCGGTTAATCGCGGATAGGCAATGCTGCTGGCGGGTGTGACGCCCGATCCAAATCGGCATCGCAATCCCTCGTTTCACCCCGCAAATCTTACCGAATTAATATCGCTGTCGCTGCCCGTCCCGCCGCCATGAAGTGCTTCGAAGGAATGAAAATCAGCCGGTTTCCCCGTGTGCTGCGGATTGCTGTGCTCGCCGTGCTGGTCCCGTCGGCTTGGGCGCAAAGCGCGGGTAATCTGCCGCCGCCGAGCACGCTCAAGAAGATGTCGCTGGACCAGCTCATGGACTTGGTCGTGACCTCGGTCGCGCGGCGTCCGGAAAAACTCTCCGAAGCCGCCTCGGCGATCCAGGTGATTACCGGCGACGATATCCGCCGGGCCGGTGCGACGAGCCTGCCCGAGGCGCTGCGTCTCGCTTCCAACTTGGAGGTCGCGCAGGTCGATGCGCGGCAGTGGGCAATCACCGCGCGCGGTTTCAATAACGTGTTTGCCGACAAGATGCTCGTCTTGATCGACGGGCGCACGGTTTACACGCCGCTCTATGCCGGCGTTTATTGGGATGTGCAGGACACGATGCTGGAGGATGTCGATCGCATCGAGGTGATCAGCGGTCCCGGCGCCACGCAGTGGGGCGCAAATGCGGTCAACGGCGTCATCAACGTCACGACTAAGAGCGCGAAAGACACGCAAAGCGCGGTGCTCGTCGCCGGAGGCGGCACGGAATTGCGGAACTCAAGCGAAGTGCGCTACGGCGGAAAGCTCTCGCCGAATGTTTACTACCGCGCCTACGCCAAACATTTCGAGCGTGGTGATTCGGTCCGGCCCAATTCCCGCGATTCGAACGACGCGTGGCGCATGGACCAGTTTGGTTTCCGCATGGACTGGGATTCGGTGTTGAACGACACGCTGACGCTGCAAGGCGACGTCTATGAAGGGACGATGGGGCAGGTCGGGCCGGACAACATCCGCGTCAACGGCGACAATCTGTTGGGTCGTTGGTCGCGCACACTGGCGGAGAATTCGGACATCAAACTCCAGCTCTATTACGACCACACGCACCGGCGGATTCCCGGTTCTTTCACGCAGGATCTCGATACCTACGACCTCGATTTCCAGCACCGGTTGCCCATCGGGCCCAGCCACGATGTGGTCTGGGGCTTGGGTTACCGGCTGGTGGAGGATGTCGTGGTCAACACCCCGGCCAACGCCTTCATTCCAGCGCAGGTGGGGCGCTCTTCTTTCAACGGTTTCGTGCAGGATGAGATCGCGCTCAACAAAGATCGGCTAAACCTCACGATCGGCACGAAATTCGAGCATAACGAATACACCGGATTTGAAGTGGCGCCCAGTGTCCGACTCGCCTGGATGCCCGGTGGACAGCAGACGATCTGGACGGCGGTCTCGCGCGCGGTGCGCACTCCGTCACGGATCGACCGCGATCTCTATTCACCCGCGGCGCCGCCCTACCGTATCGCCGGCGGCGAGAAAGTGATTTCTGAAAAACTCATCGCGTATGAGCTCGGTTACCGCGTGCAATTTAGCCAGGAACTCGCGCTCTCGCTGGCCACGTTTCTTAGTGATTACGACGATCTCCGCTCGCTCGAGCCGCTCACGCCACCGCTCGCGTTTCCCGTAAAAAGCAGTAGCGGCCTGCGTGGGTGGTCCTCTGGCGTGGAGCTGACGGCTGACTGGCGGGCGACGGATAAATGGCGCCTGCGGGCCGGTGTGACCGAACTGCGCGTGCGCAGCGAACCGCAGCCCGGCAGTGCCGATCGTGGCACGCGTGACAGCATCGCGCGTGATCCGAATCACCAGCTCGTGCTGCGCTCGTCGCTCGATTTGTCCGCACATTTGGAGTGGGACGCCGATCTGCGTTACGTTTCGACGATCAACCAGCAGTCGCTGCCCGGTTATACGGAAATGAATCTGCGTCTGGGTTGGCACCCGACGCCCGCTTGGGAATTTTCCGTCCTGGGGCAAAACCTTCTCCACTCGCAGCACCCCGAGTTCAACTCACCCAACGCGCGCCGCGAGTTACAGCGCAGCATTTACGGAAAAACCTCATGGCGGTTCTGAGTTTTTTTCTCCGCGTGAATCATCCCGGGGCAATCCGGTCCCTTTGGACCGCGTTGTTGCTGGGATTGACTGTGGGCGGAGTGTTCCTCCCGCGCGCGGCGGCCGAGACCGCGATTTCGGCGGAGTATAAGGTCAAGGCGGT
Source organism: Opitutaceae bacterium (assembly GCA_025355125.1). Taxonomy (GTDB): domain Bacteria; phylum Verrucomicrobiota; class Verrucomicrobiia; order Opitutales; family Opitutaceae; genus Tous-C4FEB. Next base: position 6,821 of record JANXLP010000180.1, read on the forward strand.
TTTTCTTTTTAACTTCACGCAATTCGTGGAATGGCCGGCCGGCGCTTTCAGCAGCGATGAAGCTCCGCTCGTGATCGGCATTTTGGGCGGTGATCCGTTTGACGCTTACCTCGATGATTTGGTCAAGGGCGAGAAAGTGGGGCGACGTCCGCTCGTCGTGCGGCGCTGCAAGTCGCCGGAGGAAATCGCCGGCTGCCACATTCTCTTTATCAACCGGTCGCGCGCCGCCGAGTTGCCCCAGATCCTCGAACGCCTCAAGGGGCGCAGCGTGCTCACGGTGAGCGATCTCGATACGTTTAACCGCCAGGGCGGGATGATGCGGCTGGCTACGGAGGCCGGCAAAATTCAACTGAAGATCAGTGTGGCGCCGGCCAAGTCGGCGGGGCTCGTCATCAGTTCAAAAATTCTGAGCCCTCGCACGATCGTGCCGGAGGGGAAGGGGTAAATGCTGACGTCGTTCAGAGATCTGCCGATCCGGCGCAAGCTGATGACGATGATCCTCATCACGAGCGGCGTCGTGCTGGTGCTAACCTGTGCCGCGTTCATCGGCTACGAGCTTTTCACCTATCGCTCCAGCGCTATGCGTCAGCTCGCCACGCTCGGCGATATCATCGCAGCGGAGAGCACGGGCGCGGTCGCTTTCGACAATCAACGCGACGCGACCGAAATCCTCGCCGCGCTGAAAGCCGACCGCCACATCGTCAGGGCTTGTCTCTATGATCAACAGGGCCGCGTGTTTTCCCGCTATCCGGCCAACGTGCCGGATCGGGACCTGCCGCCGACACCGGCGGCGGACGGCTACCGTTTTGAGGGTGGCAATTTGGTGGGGTTCACCCCGTTGATTCAGGTCAAGGGCCGCGAGCGGCTTGGGACGCTTTACCTGTGTTCCGACATGGAGGCGATGTATGAGCGGCTCCGCCTTTATGGAGGCATCGCGGCGCTCGTGGTGGTGATCGCCTCGCTCGTCGCGTATGTGCTCTCGCGTGCGCTGCAGCGCCAGATATCCCACCCCATCCTGGCGCTCGCCGAGACGGCGGAGGCTGTTTCCAAACGTCGCGACTACTCGGTGCGCGCGAGCAAATACGGCGATGATGAGCTCGGGGTGCTGACCATGGCGTTTAATCACATGCTCGCGCAGATCGAAGAGCAGAACGAACAGCTCGAGAAACGCGTGCGCGAGCGCACCAAAGAACTCGAGGCGGCCAACGATGAATTGGAGGCATTCTGTTCGTCCGCCGCGCACGATTTGCGGACGCCGTTGCGCACGATCACGGGATTTGCCGACGTGCTGCTCGACCCGCGCGGTAACATCCCGCCCGCGAGTGCGGAGCGTTACATCCGCATGATTCGCGACGGCTCGGGCCAGATGAATGAGCTGATCACCGCGTTGCTGACGTTCTCGCGGCTGGGGCGCCAGGAACTCACACGGGAGAAGGTCGATCTTAATGCCCTCTGCCGCGCGGCCTACGCGGACCTTGCGAGTGAGCAGACGGGGCGGCCCATCGAGTTCACCCTGCATGATTTGCCGGCGACGGAGGGCGACGCCGCCCTCCTGCGAGTCGTGTTCACCAACCTCATTTCCAACGCGTTGAAATACACCCGGCCACGCACGTTGGCCGTGATTGAAATCGGCGTCACCGAAGCGCGGGCGGAGGGACCGCCCACCTATTTCGTTCGCGATAACGGCGTGGGTTTTGACATGGAAGACGCGGAAAAACTTTTTGGTGTATTCCAACGCCTGCACCACGCCCATGAATTTGAAGGCACGGGGGTTGGCCTCGCGACGGTGCGCCGCATCGTTGACCGCCACGGCGGTCGTATATGGTCCGAGGCGGCGCCGGATTCGGGCGCGACGTTTTTCTTCACGTTGGGGTAGGCTAGTGAGTTCTTCTGGGTTTGCGCTAAAGTTAGACTCACATCTTTTTTGAACTCACCCGCACGCCTCGTGATGATTCCTCATCCACCCGGCTTTGCGGATGCAGTTCGCGCCGGTTTTACCCCCAATCCCCTCAGCTCCAGCAATGCTCTCGTTTGGCGCGGTCCTCCGCGCCGCCGTGCAGCGGCGCGTTATCCCCAGCTACCCATGAACCACCGTGCAAAACTGATTATGGCCTTTGCGGCGCTTACCGGCGCATGGCCACTCGCGGCGCAGACCTCGGCTCCTGCGCCTGCGCCCAAAAACGATACGCCTATTCCTGTCGCGACCACCGCCGGGTCCGGCGACGACGAGAAGGTCATCAAGCTCACGCCGTTTGAAGTCACCACGGGGCGCGACAACGGCTACCAGGCGACCGAGACCCTCGCCGGCACGCGCATCCGCACCGATTTGAAAGACGTCGGCGGCGGCCTTTCCGTTTACACCAAGGATTTCATGCGGGACATCGGCGCCACCGATGCCGGCACGCTGCTTCAATACACCACCAACGCCGAGGTCGCCGGCACGCTCGGCACCTACACCGGCCTCGGCAACGGCACGTCCGTGAGTGAAGTCGGCAGTCTGCGCGCGCCCTCTGGCGCCCAGCGCGTGCGCGGCCTCGCCGCGGCCGACATCGCCCGGGATTTCTTTGTCAGCGATATTCCGTTCGACACCTTCAACGTGGACCGCGTGGACATTCAGCGCGGCGCGAACTCCATCTTGTTCGGCTTGGGTAGCCCGGCCGGTATGGTCAACACGGCGGTGCACGCCGCGGAGTTCCGCACCAAGGGCAGCTTGGAAAACCGGGTGGGCTCATATGGCAGCGTTCGCAGCGCCGTCGATTTCAACCAGGAGGTTATCCGCAACGTGCTGGCTTTCCGCATCGATGGACTGTGGAACGATCAAAAATACGAACAGAAGCAGGCTTTTCAGAACGACCGGCGCTTGTTTGGCAGCGTGCGTTTTGATCCGCAGCTTTTCAGCCGCCGCGATTTCCATACCAGCCTCAAGCTCAAGTTCGAGGATGGGGACATCAAAGCCAACCGGCCCCGCACCGTCACCCCGAACGACAGCATCACCCCGTGGTTTCGGCCGGTTGATACGACCAGCCTCAACGGCGGTGTCGGCAAACAGGCGATTGCGGACGGCTATGCGATCGGCTCGACCGCTACGACGTCCTTTAGCCCGTGGTCTGGCGGCGTGGTGGGCCAACAGCAGCCGGTGTGGTTCATGGACGGCTCGAGTGGTGCCCTCCAGCGGATCTACGGCGGTTACGTGAACACGGGTGCGCTTAATGCCAACGGAGTTCCCCAGGGCGCGGGCCCCAATCTGGTCGAGCGCGTCCTTGAGCA
>JANXLP010000181.1 GCA_025355125.1 Opitutaceae bacterium
CTCCACTCATAGAGGTGGAACACACTGATCCCGAGAGCGCGCGCGGTCACCTCGGCTGCTTGGCCACTGGCCAGCCACATGCGCACGGCCTCGTCCTTGAACGCGGCGTCATACTGCCCGGGCGTTGCCCCGGCTTCCTTCCCCCGGCGACAATTAGACCGCCCCACGACGACAATTAAAACGCCCCGGTCTTAACGGTGGTATTTTAGGCGCTCGTTGGTCTGCGACGGCGGTAAGCTCGGACCTTTTCGCAGGTCCATGATTACCGAGCAGCAATACCAACGACTAATGAACGAGTATCAATCGAGCGGCGTGGTTGACCACGCGGCGATGAAAGCGGGCATGGACCGCAAAACGGCACGGCGCTATCTGCGCACCGGCCTTCGACCCGCCGAGCTGCGCAAGCCGCACACGTGGCGCACGCGCGAAGATCCGCTGACGGCGATCTGGCCGGAAGCCGAGCGCTGGCTCGAAGAGAGCCCGGAAGTGGAGGCCAAAGCGCTCTTCGAGCACCTGCTGGCCGTGCATCCGGGCAAGCTCGACGGCCGAGCGCTGCGCACCTTCCAGCGCCGCACGACCCACTGGCTGCACCGCCACGGGCCGCCCAAGGAAGTATTTTTCGCCCAGGTGCACGAACCGGGTGAGTGCATCCAAACCGACTGGACCAACGCGAACGAACTCGACGTGACCATCGCCGGCGAAGCGTTTCCTCATCTGCTCTGCCACTCGGTCCTGCCGTATTCCAACTGGGAGTGGGCCACGCCGTGCCGCTCGGAGTCGGCCCTCTCGCTCAAGTTCGGACTTCAAGCCTCGCTCTGGGAGCTGCGGGGCGTGCCGCGGTTTTCCCAAACCGATCAGAGTTCGACCGCCACGCATCAGCTCAAGCGCGACGAGAGCGCGCGCGGCTTCAACACCGAGTATGTCGCGTTGTGCGAGCACCTCGGCCTCGAGCCACGAGCGATCGCCGTCGCCAGCCCCAATCAAAACGGCGACGTCGAAGCGGCACAGGGTGTGCTCAAACGCCGGCTCAAAAATCAATTAATCCTGCGCCGCAGCCGCGACTTTGCGTCCACCACCGCTTACGCCGAGTTCGTCGCTCACGTGTGCGGCGGAGCCAACGCGCTGCGCGCCACGAAGCTTGCCGAAGAACGCGCCCGGCTGCGCCCCTTGCCCTCGACCCGGTTCCCCGCGGCCGAAGTGATCACCGTGCGCGTATCGAGCTACTCGACCGCCCGCGTCCGCGAGTGCGCCTACTCGGTGCCCTCGCGGTTGATCGGCGCCTTCGTGCAAGCGCACGTCACTGAAGAGACGGTGCGTTTTGTTTATCGCACAGAAGAAGCGGCCAGCTATCCGCGCTCCATTGGTCGAGCGCCGCGGATCGATTACCGGCATGTCATCGCGTCACTCGTGCGCAAACCCGGTGCCTTCGCGCGCTATCTTTACCGCGAGGAGATGTTCCCCCGGCCGGTTTTCCGGCAAGCCTACGACCGGCTGAACGCGGTCGAGGAGGGAAAGGCGAGCGCTCGTTACCTGCAGCTGCTGCAACTCGCGGCCGAGTTCGGCGAAGACCGCGTGGCGGACTGCCTGGGCGCCGTCCTGCGCGCGGGCGAACTGCCGCGGCCTGATGTAATGGAACTGCGACTACGAGAGCCGGCCCCGGCTCAACCCGCGACGATCGCCGTCTTCACCCCGGAACTGGCCTCTTACGATGCGCTGCTCACGGAGGTAGCCTCATGAGCGCCGCCAGTCTCCCTCTGCTCTTGCGCGCGATGCGACTGCCCACCATTGCCCGCGAACACGCCGATGCCACCCGCCGCGCCGAGACTGAGAACTGGGGCTATGCGCGCTTCCTCTCGTATCTCTTCGAGGCCGAGGCCAACGAGCGGCTGCAGCGCAAAATCCAGCGCCAGCTCAAGGAATCGAACCTGCCTGCTGGCAAGACCATCGAGTCGCTCGACGAGAAAAAGCTGCCGGACAAAATCCGGCGGCAGTTGCCCACGCTGCTCGAAGCTAACTTCGTGCGGCGCGGCGACAACCTCCTGTGCTTCGGCCTGGCCGGCCGCGGCAAAACGCACCTCGTCGCTGCGATCGCTCGCGAGTGGATCTGCCGGCATCAGCTGCAGGTGCTCTTTGTGCCGGCCTTCCGCCTCGTCACGCAGCTTCTGGCCGCCAAACGCGACCTCAAGCTGCCGCAGGCCATCGCGCGGCTCCAGCGCTTCGACGCCGTGGTCATCGACGATATCGGCTACGTCCAGCAATCTCGCGAGGAGATGGAGGTGCTCTTTCACTTCCTTGCCGAGCGTTACGAGAAAAAGTCCGTGGTCATCACATCGAACCTGGTCTTCTCGCAGTGGGACCAGATCTTCAAAGACCCGATGACGACCATGGCGGCGGTCGATCGCCTCGTCCATCACGCGACCATCCTCGAGTTCACCGGCGACAGCGTTCGGGCCAACGCCGCGAAACAACGTCAAAAGTAGTTCGTAGGTTCAGAGGTGGGGAGAGGCGGGGCAGCCCCGCCTCTCCCCACACCCCTCTCCACCCGATTCCCTTGGAATCTTCTTTCGGACCGGACTGGTGGGGAGCTTCGCTCCCCTACACCCCCTCAAAGACACGGGGAGTCTTAATTGTCGTCGCCGGGGAGAAATAATTGTCGTTGCCGACCGGGTGATTTCTCCTTCGCGCAGGACGCGCAAAAAAACTGGTCAAAATGCCCTCACAAGACTGGCAATCAAGATGATCACTCCGGCGCGGAACGCACCTCCCGCGTGCAGGCCTAGCGTGAGAAAGCGGGCGATACACTTTTCGGAGGTTCTCGCAGAAGCACGCGCGCGGTGAGCGGCCAGCATCGGAATCCGATGCGAAGAAGGGCCGCGAATCCGCAGGACAGGCTCCCGCCCAAGCCGGACTACGCCCCTTTTAAGGCATCTGAAAGTTTTCCGTCGCGGATTTGAACAGGACGGTAAATCGCCAATCCTTACGTATATTTCCACTGCGCCCGGACGCTGTTTGCCATGGGCACGCTCCCATGCCTTGCGTTCGCCCAAGACGGGAGAAGCTCGAAGGCCGTCCTAAGCTTGCGGTTTTTCGCCAGCGGCGGTGATGGTGAGCCCGTCGATAGCGTGCTCGGCGTCGATTTGAAAGCGCTCAAACCTGAGATACGTGCCGCGAGTCTTCACGTCGTAGCCGTAGATGAGCTTCGGCGTCGTGACGACGTAGGTGAACTTGGCCTCGATTGTGAGGCGGCTGAGCGAGACTCTGTCAGCGACAATTTCGCCTGCTGGCAAATTGTAGCACACGGACGCGACAAGCTGATGAGATCCGCCCGCCAGCGCGGCTACGTCGGGCTGTGCGATGCGTTTC
>JANXLP010000195.1 GCA_025355125.1 Opitutaceae bacterium
GGGGGGGGGGGGGGGTCGAGGGCGGATTCAGGGCTGCGGTTCTCGCGCAAAGCACGCGCGTCGCCAAGCGAAAGTTCCGGTGCGGTGAGGGCGCGGACCGAACGTTGACCTCGGCGAAGTTAGCAGAAACCTGACGCGGCATGAGCACGCCGTTGCCGCCCTGTCCGTATCTGCCCGTGCCGAAACCGGGGCTCGACTGGCGTTCGCTGCACGCGTTCCGCACCGATGTGCGCGGGGGTGAATTCTATTTCTCGTGCCTCGAATACGGGCACGCCCAGTGGCAACGCGGGCTGGCGGCGCGGGCGCTGCTCTGTCTCGACCGGGCGTTCAGTGCGGAGTTGCGGGGCGATGAATCGGTGCTGGCGCGGTGGCCCTTGCCCTACGAGGCGATGGCGTGGTGCATCGCGCAGACGCCGCCGGAGGTTTTCATCGGCAACCCGCGTGTGCATTTCCAGCATTATGCCGACCGCATGAACGAACCGCGCCGGGATCAACGCTGCTGGCGCGCGTGGGCCTGCTGGGCGCTGACGCGGGTGGTGCGCCCGGAATTCCCGGCCGATCCGCGGCACATCGTGGAAGAGCCGGATGAGGAGCGTATCGCCGCCGGTCTCGACGCCCACGGCCTGGCGGCGGAGACGGCGCTGTGGCGGGCCGTGATGAAACGATCTGTTCCCGCCGACGGGTTGTAATAAGGCCGGCGGGGATTTCCGCGAACTCAAACTCAGGCGGCGGCGACCAATCCGCCCGCCGAGCGAGACGGTTCGAACCAAGCGGTCGGCTGTTCGTTTTCGCCGAATTCGGGGCAGATCTGGGTGAGGAGTTTACGGAGGTTTTCCCGGGCCCGGGCGATGCGGCTTTTTACCGTGCCCACGTTGATGCCGAGTTCGTGGGAAATCTCGGCGTAGGAGCGGTTCTTGATGTTTCTAAGATTGAGGATTTCGCGTTGAGGGGCGTCGAGGTTCCGCATGCAGGTCGCGACCGAGCTGGCGAACTCTTCGATCATCACCTCCCGGTTGGGACCGACGGACTCGGAGGCCATCAGATCGGTAAAGGTCAGTTCGTTGCCGGCGGACAAGGGGCAGTCGAGCGAGAGCGTGGCGTGGCGACGGCGGCGAAAGAAATACCAGTAGCGATTGCGCGACAGGTTCAGCGCGATGCGATGCAGCCAGGTGGCGAGGGAGGAATCGCCGCGGAAGCGCTCCAGACCGCGGTGGGCGCGAATGAAGGTATCCTGCACCATTTCCTCGGCGTCGTTGCGATTGTGCAGGACGGATAGGGCGACCGAAAACAGGCGCGTCCGGTAGCGCTCCATGATTTCGACGAAGGCGGATTCGTCACCGGTATTGAAGCGCTGCACCAACCCGGCGTCGTGGGCGGCCTCTTTTTGGGAGGCCGTGAGCGGGGCCGGAGTGGAAAGAGCGTGGAGGGATGAGGGAGCAGCGGGAGAAGTGGACATGCCTCACTTTAGCGGAAGGGGCTCTCGGCCATAATGGGGTCTTGGCCTCTCAGCATTAAACCCCAGTAGCGGGCCGATGATCTTTTGGATCTGCGTTAACTTTGTCGCTTTTAGTCGATCTGATCTGTTGAGTGTCAACACGACGGCTTCCGGCTGACAGACGGATCGTCGCCTGTGCTGACTTCAGTGATCGAGGGCGATGGAGGAAATGCATGCAGATGACCGAGAACCCATGCACCGCAACCACTACGAAAATCACCGCTCTCACGACGCCGAGCCCCGGCCTTTCACCAAGGTCGGTGGAGTGATCGAGCCCCGTTGAAGATCTATGAAACACAAACCAAAGCCGACGACGCCGGCCCATGTTGAGAGCGAATTTCCGATTGTCGGCGTGGGCGCATCGGCCGGGGGGTTGGAGGCGTTCACGCAGTTGCTGAAGCGACTGCCGGTGGACACGGGCATGGGCTTCGTGCTGGTGCAGCATCTCGATCCGCACCACGAAAGCATCCTCACGCAGTTGCTGGCGCGGGCGACGGAGATGCCCGTGCATGAGGTGACGAACAACCTGCGGGTGCAGGCCGATCACGTGTATGTCATCCCGCCGAATACGAGCCTGCGCATCGTGCGCGGCGTTTTGGAGCTGCAGCCGCGCTCGCGAAATCGCACCGGCCTCCGCTCGATCGACGCCTTCTTTGAGTCGCTCGCACAGGACCGCCGTGAACAGGCCATCGGCGTGATTCTTTCCGGCACCGCGACCGACGGGACGCTGGGCCTGGAGGCGATCAAGGCGGAAGGCGGCATCACCTTTGCGCAGGACCATTCGGCGAAATTCGACTCGATGCCACGGAGCGCGATCGGGGCGGGCTGCGTGGATTTCGAGCTTTCGCCTGAGGCCATCGCCAAGGAGTTGGTCCGGATCGCCCGGCATCCCTACATCGCGGGCGGCAGGGAGCGCGGGGAAGCGGCGCTGCCGGCGCGGGGAAAAATCCGGAGCACGGCGAAAGCCGGGGATGCGGACGGGTTGGAGCGCATGGAGGCGGGGGCGGCCGGTCCGGCGGGCGGGAATTCCCACGAGAAAATCCTGCGGCTGCTGCGCCACCATACCGGCGTCGATTTCTCACTCTATAAATCGCCCACCATCCACCGGCGCATCGCGCGGCGCACGGTGCTGAATCAAAGGCCGACGCTCGCAAGCTACGCCGAATTCCTGCGGGGAAACGTGCCGGAGCTCGATGCACTCTACGCCGACACGCTGATCAACGTGACGAGTTTTTTCAGAAATCCCGAAGCCTTCGATCTGCTGCGGCAGAGAATTTTTCCAAGCCTGCTCCGGCACGGAGGGAATGACCCCGTGCGCGTCTGGGTGCTGGGCTGCTCGACGGGGCAGGAGGCGTATTCCATCGCGATGGTCTTCGCCGAGTGTGTCGAGAAGACGGCGCGCCCGCGGAAATTGCAGGTGTTCGCCACCGATCTGAACAATGCAAATTTGGACAAGGCCCGCCACGGGCTTTACGCAAAAACGCTCGTGCAGGATGTGACGCCGGAGCGGTTGCGGCGCTTTTTTATCGAGGAGGAGGGCGGCTATCGCGTCATCAAGTCGCTGCGCGAGGCGGTCGTCTTTGCCCGGCAGAATCTCATCAGCGATCCGCCCTTTTCGCGGATGGACCTCATCAGTTGCCGGAACCTGATGATCTACCTCGAGCCGAGTTTGCAGAAGAAGCTGATCCCGACGTTTCACTACGCGCTGAAGCCGGAGGGTGTCTTGTTCCTGGGCGCTTCCGAATCCATCGGGGGTTTCCCCGACCTGTTCGAGTCGGTGAATAAAAAGCATAAGTTTTTTGTGAAGAAGGCGGCGCCGACATTGGCCTTTCACCTGCCGTTGAAAAAAATCGCGGGTGAGCGGGTGAGTGTCGAAAAGATGCCGCCGCCTCCTCCGTCGTTGTCAGGCAGGAAGCTGAATGAGGCCGCGGATAACTACCGCGGCGAGCTCAGCGCCGAGCGCGAGGCGGACCGCGTGACCGTGAACCAATTCGCGCCGCCGGCGGTGTTGATCAATGCCGATCTGCAGATCCTGCAATTTCGCGGACCGACGGGCCCGTTTCTGGAACCGCCCACGGGAAAGGCCACCTTCGACCTGTTGAAGATGGCCCGGGAGGGCCTGATGCTGCCGCACGGTATTCCGCTGAAGCCCGCTAAAGTGTTTTCGGGCAAGGCCGGCAATATTTAATGGCTAACTGAGCGCTGCCGTGCAGGGTGGACCGTGGCATGTCAGCCCCATCTACCTACCTGAACCTCGCGAGCGTGCAA
>JANXLP010000219.1 GCA_025355125.1 Opitutaceae bacterium
ATAATATCAACGGTGCACCTGCCTTTGGTGGAACATTAAGTAATTTACGTGATGCAAGTATACGCACAATTAGTTCCAACCCAAGCCCACCCTCAACATCCGAGAATCACCTCCAGTCTCAGGCCGCTTCGGAGAAGCAGCCCCACCCAAAGCACAACCCCCTTGTCACTCGTCACGCGCACTCCGAACATCCGCCCCACCCCGCTCCCGCATGCCCTCGCGCGCACCCGCTCCGACGCCGCAGACTTACGCCCAGTTGCGCGATGCCGTGGTCGCCGTCGTCGTCCAGGGGCGCCAGGAAATCGACCGCGCGTGGCTTGAGACCTACCACGCCACCGGCCGGCTCATCAACGAGCACACCCTCCAGTTCAGCGATCGCGCCGACTACGGCACGCGCGTTTACCAACGACTCGCCGAGGACACCAAGATCAGCGAACGCTCGCTGCGCCAGTGCGCCCAATTTCACCGCTGCTACCCGATTTGGCACGGCCGGGCCAAATTGATCTGGTCGCACTACCAACTGCTGATCCAGGTGGCCGACCCGGCGCAAAGGAAAGCGCTCGAAGCCGCCGCGATCCGGCGGAAATGGACGCGACCGACCTCGAAACCCGCGTCCGCTCTTTCAACGCCACCGCCCTCGTTGCCGCCACCGACGCTCCCACCGCACCCGTCGCCCTCCTCACGCCCCGTCGCGGCACGCCGGGCCTGCATCCCATCGTGGATCTCGGTGGCGACTTCGCCGTCGATCTCGGCTTCCGGTTTTATCGCGAACTTGGCTCTGCCACAAAACTCCGGCCCGGCGTCATCGTGCGCCTCGACGACGTCGGCATCCGCAAAGTGGACGGCGCGACCAAGGCCCAGCTCTTCACCTACACCGCCACCGTGCGCACCATCACCGACGGCGACACCCTGCTCGTCGCTCTCTCGCTCGCGCCCGGCTTCACGCACCGACTAAAGCTACGCCTCCGCGGCCTCGACTGCCCGGAGATCGCAACCACCGCTGGCCGCGCCGCCAAAGCCTTCGTCGAAAATCTCCTTCACCCCGGCGACGAAGTGATCATCAGCACCACCAAGCCCGATAAATACGATCGCTACCTCGCGGATGTATTTATCGAGCCGTCGAAAAATGTAGCCGGGCTCGTTGAGCCCGGTCCTGGGTCAACGCCCCCCGCTACCGCGCCGATCTTCCTGAACAATGCCCTCCTCTCCGCCCGCCACGCCATCCGCTACGGCGGCGGCGCGAAGGAGGAATAAAGGCGACGCAACCGCCGCGGCTTCGCAATTGGCCACCCCGGGGCCCGGGTTCCAGCTTGAATCCTTGGCTAAAGGTATGAACCTTTGGCCGTGCCTACTATCCAAAGAAAGCGAACCGCTGCCCGCCGCATCTCGGCGCAGACCACGATTTCTCCCGCCTTTCAAACGACCCTGGCCGCCGAGGCCGTGCGCACCCTCAACCTTCGCCCCGGTATGATCCTGAGCCAAACGGTGGAGGGCACCCGGCTCATTCTCGAGCCACTCCACGATGTGGATTCCCTCGCGGGCTCGCTGGGCACCGGCCGGGTGCCGGTCAGCATCGAAAAAATGAGACAGGCGGCCAAGGCCGCGATCGCCCAAGCCGGACGCAAAGCCCCGCGCCCGCGCCGCTAAGATGAAACCCGTCGCCCTCGACGCCAACGTGATCGTCCGCTACCTCACGGGCGACGATCCCGTGCAATCGCCCGCCGCGACCGAGCTGTTTCGCGCCGCCTCCGCTGGCCGCGTCCACCTGATCATCCCCACGCCCATCCTGCAGGAGACGGTTTACGTGCTGGAAACCTACTACGATGGCACCCCCGACACCATCGCGCCCAAATTGCTGTCCCTGCTGAGCCTCAACGGCGTGACCTGCCCCGACGCCCGCTGGGTGCTGGACGGCATCCAATGGTATCGCGCCAAAAACGCCGATTTCGGCGACGCCCTACTCTGCGCCTACGCGCACCACCACCACTGCGAGGTGAGCACCTTCGACCAAGCGTTGATCAAGAAATTCCCCGACGTCACCGCCACCGAGCCCAGCCGAGCGAAGACGAAGTGAGTCCGGCGCCCGGACAGCGTCTAAAAAGGTAGGGCTGGCTCTCCGAGCCGGCCTGGATTCCAGAGCGGCTCATCACTGCAGCTCAGGACGGCTCGGAGAAAACCGCCCCCACCTTTAGCGGGACTTTTCAGCCGCGTTCTTAGGCTCTCGGCTCCACACCTCGGTCTCTCAACGTTCAACCCTCAACTCTCAACTCGCTGCCAACGGCAGCGCCACCTTCCTCAAAACTTCCTACCCTCCGCCCGCCATGCCATCCGCTACGACGGCACGAAGGATGAGGAATGAAACTAGCATTTCGTGCATTCGGCAGTTCAGAACTATATGGCCGTTGAAATCCTCCGATAGTGTTCGTTCGATAACAGAATCGCTATGACCGGCTACGAGCTGCACAGACTAAACGATAAAGAGTTTGAGGCCCTCGCAGTTCGCGTTGTTCAGGAATTGGTCGGCAAGAAAGTTGAACGCTTCAAGCCTGGCAAAGACTCTGGCGTCGACGGGAGATTCTTCACTATCGGCGCTGCAGAAGGCATCGTCCAAGCAAAGCATTGGGAGCGCTCGGGGTTGGTGCAGTTGCTTTCTCATCTCGCCAAAACGGAAGCCCCGAAAGTCGCAAAACTGAAGCCCGCACGATATTTCTTGGTCACTTCGGTTCCGCTCTCTCGAGCGAACAAGCAAGCAATCAACGCGATCTTCGCACCGCATCTTCAATCTCAGGCGGACATCCTCGGTCATGAGGATATTCAGGACTTTCTGCGTGATCACCCGGCAATCGTTCAACAGCAATACAAGCTCTGGTTGGCGAGTGCCGAGGTGCTAAGACTCATCTTCAATGCGCCGATTATTGGCCGCAGCTCGTTCAAACTGGACGAAGTTATGGGGTTCGCTCCGAAATATGTCCTGACCCGTTGCCATCAGGACGCCCTCACACGACTTAATAGTGTAGGGTCGATCATCATCATCGGAGAGCCGGGAATCGGTAAGTCGACTTTGGCTGAACAACTGATCCTGCACTACGCGGTGAATGGCTTCGAGCTCTGCTTTATAGAGAATGCGTTGGAAGAAGCCGAAGGCGTTTGGGCCAACGACCGGAAGCAGATATTCTATTTCGACGATTTTCTTGGGCGTAACTACCTTGAAGCGATTGGCCGCAACCGAGACTCGCAGGTGTTGGGATTCATACGCCGGGTCGCTAAGGACAAATCAAAAAGATTTATCCTCACGTCCCGAACAACTATCATGCAGCAGGGGAAGAGGCTCTCAGAGCTGTTTCGGATCCACAATATTGACCAGAAAGAATACGAGGTGCGAATCACCGATCTCTCGCCGCTCGAAAAGGCGTGGATTCTCTATAATCATATTTGGTTCGGGAATCTCGAACCCGAATTCGTCGAACAGCTCTACGTCGACAAGCGGTATAGGGCGGTCGTCGCCCACAGAAATTTCAATCCGCGTCTGGTCGCGTTCGTGATCGACAGCCACAAGATCGCCGGGGTCACGGCCGAGAAATACTGGGATTACGTCACCGCCACGCTAGCTAATCCTCAGGACATTTGGCGCGGCGTCTTCGAAAATCAGTTGGATCACATGGGGCGACTGATCGTCGGACTCGTCGTGTTTCACGGCGGCCAAATCCCGGAGCGCGATCTTCTACTTTGCAGTGAGCGCGCCCGTCTTGATCAAGTTCCGGTTCCGCCGGCCGCAGAATGGAGTTTAGCTTTTGAACGCAGCTACCAGATGACGGTAGGAGCCGTTGTGAATCGCGTGATAGAACGTTACGGGGGCACGGTTACCGTAGGATTGTTCAATCCCTCCGTAGGCGATTTTGTGTTGCGGCGGTTCGCTGGCGATGCGCCAAGCCTCGAAAGCTTCTTTGCCGTTCTGCGAGACTACCGCTCACTCTCGCACTTCCAGTCCGCTAAACAGGACAACATCATTTCGGAGGAAATATTCCGAACGGTGGTGCGTAATCTCGCGGTGCGTTTTTGGACTCAACCGTGGGAGACAGCCGAGTTTGCTTCGGACCTCGCGTCGTTCGTCGTGAACAACGAAGGATTACGCGCTACGCTTAAGCACGAACTCATCGTGTTCAGCGCCCATTTCTTCGCCATCGTCGAAGAGAATGCGCGCCCAGAGGCGCTGTCGGACTTTGCCGTATATGCCGTGACCGAGAAGCTACTAGAAACTTCTGACGAACAATGGCTGGGATTCGTCCGTTCGGTAATCGAGCAAACATCCCTAGCAGTTTGTCGGTCTTAGAGATTTCGGAATTCGGGGTCGGGTGAAAAATTGACGGTGGAAAAAGAGATCGGGGAAGGTTTTTTCGAGTGGAAGGGCGAAAGACGAGCGTTGGGCGGTGGCGCCGGGCGGTTTCAGGCC